>CALGBV010000323.1 GCA_937884015.1 uncultured Bacteroidales bacterium | reverse complement strand
GAAACCGGTTCCCGTAATGATGGCATCCACCGTTTCCAAGCCCGAAGCCTTGATTGCTTCCTTCGATGTGGCAATGGCGCGTTTCAGGATTTTTCCCATGCGCCGTGCCTCAATCGGCGAAACGTATTCCTTGAAACTTGGGTCAAGACTGCGAACGTATGGCTCTGAATAACAGATGGGTTGCTGCATCCATTCTTCGCTTAGCGGATTCTGAATGGAAATCTGTTTTGCCGATAAGATGTAAACTTTGTCCTTCATCGTCATTCCGTTTTTGAAAGCAAAAGTGATGAATCGTTGCCGCCAAAGCCAAAGGCGTTGCAAAGCACATGCTTCAATTCAGCATTTGTCTGCTGCCCGTGAACAGGAATTATGCCGCCTTCAAAAGGCTGAGACCAGTTCAAATTGACGGGCAGAAAACCGTTTTGCATGGCCAGGACGCACATCACCGCCTCGATTGAACCTGAGGCACTTGTCGTGTGTCCCGTAAATGGTTTCGTTGACGAAACGGGCGGTATGTTTTCGCCGAAAAGCCGTTTCATGGCCTGACTTTCGCTGGCATCGTTGTTTGGCGTTCCTGTGCCGTGAGCATTGATATAATTGATGTCGGAAACTTGCAAACCGCTCATTTCCAAGGCTTCTTTCATAGCACGGTAAGCACCTTCGCCATCAGGCGACGAGGCCGTTTGGTGGAAGGCATCGCAAGCGTTTCCATAACCCGACAACAATGCTTTTGCCTTTACGCCACGGCGCTTGGCGCTTTCGGGCGTTTCCAAGACAAGATAGGCAGCGCCTTCGCCCAGATTCAGTCCGTTGCGCGTGGCATCGAAAGGACGGCAAGGCTCTCTGTCGAGAATCATCAAGGAATTGAATCCGTTCAAGTGAAATTTCGTGATACATTCGCTGCCGCCAACCACCACGATATCGGCTTCACCGCAGCGAATCATATTGGCACCTAAAATAATGGCATTTGCCGCCGAAGAGCAAGCCGTCGACAAGGTTGTCATAAAGGCGAACTTGCCGAAATGTGCCGCCGTCATTTCCGAGCAGCTGCCGCAATCGTGCATTTTGATAAATTCAAGGTGTTCCTCACCATGCAGAAAATCAAGATAATACTGTTCGCTTTTGTCCATGCCGCCGACCGTTGTCCCCGAAATGAAGCCTACGCTTGGCAATTGCTCCTGACTGAGTTTTGCTTCGTCCAAAGCCTCGCCCAAGGCCAACATTCCCATCAACGAGGTGCGCGTGACGGGCGTTTCGGGCGCAATGCCTAATTTCGCCATCATCGCTTCGTTGCTGAGTTTCACTTCGCCAACGGGAAACTCCTTGTGTTCGGTTTTCAGATAGACAAGCGGCCCCACACCCGAGCGTTGGCCCAGCAATGCGTCCAATGTCTCCGCCTTGTTGTTGCCAATGGCCGAGATGACGCCCATTCCGGTTATCAAAATCGGTTCTGCCATTATGCTAATCGTGTCTTTATTTCGTTCTGTTCTTCTGAATGTAGTCAGCCATCACTGCAACCGACTTGAAGATTTCCTTGCCCTGTGAAGGATCCTGCAACTTGATGCCGTAGTTCTTTTCCATCAAAACGATGAGTTCGAGGGCATCAATAGAGTCAAGGCCAAGACCTTCGCCAAACAACGGTGCGTTCTCATCTATATCGGCAGGAGTCATACCTTCTAAGTTCAGTACGTCGATAATTTCTTTCTTTAATTCTTCAACTAATTGTTCCATTGCTATTTGGGGTTTTTATAAAAACGGCGGCAAAGATACGAAAAAAGAGAGTAACTTCAACCGTCAGATTGACAGGTGCTTTTGTTTTAATGAGTCTTGGCCCAAACAGCATAATGGCGAGTTTCAAGTAGGGTGACAACGTAAATCACGGGCGGTTGTAGTGACGCGATTCATCGCGTCTGCCGCGGTGGTCGCTGACGCTCCGCGTTCACTAATTAGAATAATTAAAATTATTAAAATAATTATTCCAATTATTCTCATTATTCTA
>CALGBV010000322.1 GCA_937884015.1 uncultured Bacteroidales bacterium | reverse complement strand
TCACCCAATCGCAGCCATACTTTTCAAAAAGTACTCTGTTAATATTGGAATAGTTAATGCTGGCTGTGGCAAATCTGAGATTGATAGCGGCGCCCAACATAAATGCGGTATTGTTTTCATAATCTCCGAAAATAAACAAAGGACCTAAATCAAAGTTGGTCGGACCTGCAAAACAATATTTCAGGGAGAGCATACCACCAATGGCGGCTTTTTCTTTCGGAATAGCGAAATCAAAACCAGCACCTATGCCCACGTAGAAAATGGAATTGGTAGCAGAAGCATATTCGAAATCGAGGCAGCCGTTCACACCGATGAACGCATTGCGGGTGTACGATTTCACCTTTTCAACAACTTTTTCTTGAGCCGGTTCCTGATTGACCGTCGTTCTGGAATTGTCAGTATAGTCGCCAATCGTCCAACGCACGCGGCCTTGGTGAGCGCTCGGCACATAGCAGGTCAGGTTCTGCCATCTTTTGATGAGTTCCTGTGCCATGTTTTCGAACTGAATCTCGACTTGTGAGAAGTCGTCCAAGAGCACAGGTTCTTCGGAAGAGATACCTTCGAAAACTGCTTTGTACAGCTTATTGTCTTCAGAGACATCGTTACCTTTGACCGCGATGACACAGCTTTTCAGCGGTTTGCCAGCAATAGACTTGTTAACGACATTATCGCGGACGAACTGGTAGTAAGGATTGTCGAGACCTTTTTGCGGGACGCCAAGTTGTTCGCTCTTTGAGTGATTGTCATAACCATCTGTAAAGGAAACCATACAGGCGTAATCGTATTTTTCACGATCCGTAGCGGACATGCGAGCCACATAGTCACTGATCATATCAGAGCCCTTGTGCATGGCATAATATAAAGATGTATTATTATATAAAGTAAGGCTGTGGATGAAATTGACCATGGCAGCCTTTGAAGATTCGGTCAGAGGCTCGATTTCACGCACCATCTGGTCGGTGTTGCTCATCGTATTAAAGCCGATAATACCGATGCGGACACTGCCGTCGGGAGATGCGTTATAGAGAATGTCGAGGAATTTGATAGCACTGCTTTGCAACTTAGAGAAGTTGGCATCGCCCAAAGAGGTACTGCAGTCGAGGACCAGCATCACCACCATGACCTTGTCGGTTTCAAAATTCTGTTGGGCGTCTTTCACCTCGCTGTCGCGTTGCCAGCTGTATGTTTTACCGTTGTCCTGCCATTTCCAAAACTTGAGGCCGTCTTGGAAACCGTCAGGGCAGTCAGTTGAAGCCTTTTCAAAGGTAAAGGAAATGGACTCGTCCTCTTCCACCTGTCCTGTGATGGAATCGGCATTGGCGAAGTAGATACCTTTGGAAGAGATGTTGGAAAGTGTATAGACGAAGCGATTGTTGGCGTCACGGCGGATGGCGTAATCGCCTTCAATGTAATACTTGGCCTTATCCGCTTGGGAAAAGGCGGTCAGACATAGCAAAAAGCTGACCAACATTAATGCAAATCTTTTCATGACTTTAAAATTTGATATGTTCTAACTTACTATTATCGGTTTTATTGCATTATAAACCTAAAATGCGAAAGCAAAAGTAGTTAAAAGGAACCATTTATTCTCCGAGACAGAAAAAACTTGTCAACCGTCAATTTTGGATAACTGACGCTCATTTTTTCGTATTTTCGCCGCTCAAAACAACAAACAAATGAAGCATTTAAAAACACTCATCCTCGTACTGTTGGCGGCTGCTCTCAGCTACAGTTGTCAGAAGAGCAATCCCATCACCGTCATTCCCGAGCCCGTGGAATGTTCGCCAAAGCATGGCAATTTCAACATCAATGCAAAGACCTACGTCTGCTTTGAAAACATCAGCGGTGAAGACCACGAATTCATGAAGCTCATCAACCACTCATACCGCGACTTCTTCAAGTTGACGCCGAGTTTGGGTGACAAGACCAGTTGCAAGAAGAACTACATTCTTTTCGAAATCAACGAGAAGCGTGACGAAGCCATCGGAGACGAAGGTTACACCTTGAACGTGACACCGCGCCACATCATCGCCAAGGCCAACACTACGACGGGACTTTTCTATGCTTTCCAAACTATTTTGCAGATGACCTATCCTGACAAGGCTGCCAAAGCTGAGCGTACAACCGTGCCGTGCGCCAACATCAAGGATTATCCGCGATTCGCCTACCGCGGCGCGCACTTGGACGTATCCCGACATTTCTTCGATGTCAAATACGTCAAGAGCTATTTGGATTTGATGGCCACCTACAAGCTCAACAAGTTCCACTGGCATCTTACAGATGACCAGGGATGGAGGATAGAGATTAAGAAATATCCGAGGCTGACCGAAATCGGCGGATGGCGCACAGAGTTCGACGGAAGCGTCCATGGCGGCTTCTATACACAGGAAGAAATGAAGGAACTTGTGGCATATGCAGCAGACAGATTCGTTACTCTTGTCCCTGAAATTGAAATGCCGGGCCACGCGATAGCTGCTGTAAGGGCTTATCCTGAACTGTCCTGCGAGAAGA
>CALGBV010000321.1 GCA_937884015.1 uncultured Bacteroidales bacterium | reverse complement strand
TTTCAATTGCAATTATTCTTCCTTTCCTAGCAATTCGTCCAATGATGCCTTGGCTACCATATAGTCGTAAATGGCTTGGTTCATGGTGAGTTGCGACTGTGTCAATGCCAGTTGCGCATCGTTGAGGTCCACCAGGGTTATCTTGCCGATTTCATACATCTTTTCGGAAATCTGGTAGCTCTTCAAAGCCAAATCGACGGTGTTCTTTGCAGCATCGTAGTTCTTGAGGCAGAGTGCCATCTTGTCCGTGTAGTTTTTCATGGCGATGCGGAGGTTGCGCTCGGTGTCTTCCTTTTGCAGGTTCAGCATGTCGATGGTTTTCTTAGTCTGCTTGATGCTGTAATGCTTTGAGAGACCATCGAAAATCGGGATGTTGAGGCTGAGTGCAGCCGTTGATGTAGGGTGCCAGGTGAGTTCATTGTCGCCCATTGCCATATAATTGTAGCCGATGCTTGCTGCAAGGGTAGGGATGTATTGTGCTTTCTGCATCTTCAAGGTGGCGTCTAACTGCTTGAGCTGTATGCCAAACTGTTGCAAGGCGCTGTTGTTGCCCAAGTCTTTGCCGGCGTCGAGCAGCAGCATGTCAGGCGTATAGTCCTCGAGGTTGCCGACGACTTCAATTTCAGTGTCTAAGTTGATGCCCATCAAGGCTTTGAGTTGCCATGTCGCAAGTTCCACGGTGTTTTCGGCGCTCGAGACGTTCGGTTCGGCGTTCATCATGTTGACTTTTGCGCGGAGCATTTCCTGTTCGGAAGCCTTGCCTACGTTGTAACGCTGCATGGTGCGGTCGTAGTTCTTTTCGGCGTTGTCATAGACCTGTCTCATCAAGTCGAGGGACTCGGTGGCCAGCAAAGCGCCATAAAAAGCCTGCTTGACTTGCGAGATGAGCGACACTTTCGAGGAACGCGCCTGCTCGACGGCCATTTCCACATCCAGGGCCGAGAGCTTCAGGCTCTGCCAGAGCTGTGCGTTGATCAAAGGCATGGAGGCGGTAGCGCCCACGTTGATGTTGTTGTCGCGGCCCACCTTGATTTCCATCGGGTTGCCGCCCATGTCCATCACCATCACCTGTTTCAGCAGGGTGCGTTGGTAGGAACCGCTGGCACTGATGTTAGGGTAGAGGGAGGCATAACTGCCTTTCTTGGCATAACCGCTTTTCTCAATGGTCATGTCGGCCATCTTGATGGTGTTGCTCTCCGAAAGCGCCACTTCAAGGGCCTGATCCAAGGTCATTTGCACGGGCTGCTGCGCCGTGGCGGTCGTCATTCCGGCAAAAATGGCGGCAGCAGAAAGGATACAAAATTTAAGTCTGTTCATTTTGATTAGCTGTATTATTTTTGATTATTTTATACCTATTTAATATGCACTATTTTTTCAGTTTGCAAAGAAACACAAAAAAACGCTTGATTGTATAACAATTCAACGAAATAATAGGTTGCTTCAACGAGTGAAATTTTCATTCCGCCTGATTTGCTTGCCAGGTACCTTTTTCTTTGCCATCCGAGCGCAAATTGAGGAAAAATCAGGCAAAATCTGAAAAAAACAATTTTTTATGATGTGATTTAGGAAAAGTATGTATATTTGCAGCGACCATAAGCCATTACAGGCTTGTAAAACCATATTTTTATGTTAGGTAAGGACAAGATAACGATATGTGCCATCCTTCCTGCACTCAAAATGGGAGCAGGGAAAACTATGCCTGAAAAATGGCAAAACGACTGGGAATTTTCCCGCGCTGGCTTTTTGCCGTACAAAATGGCCGGAAATTTTTCTGCGCTGGCTTTTTGCCGTGCAGATGAGCAGAAAATTTTTCCGCGCAGGCTTTCTGCCATGCAAAATGGCTGGGAATTTTTCCGTTCTGCCTCTTTGCCGTGCAAATGGACTGGGGACTTTCCCGCGCAACAATTTTGCAACGGAAATGTGAAAGCCATATCGCCGCATGGTCTTCCGATAACTCAAAACGATATGACGTCTCCATGCATCGCAATTTTTCAAGAAAATGCCATGGAGAATAAAGATATAAGCGAAGAACTGGTCGCCAAACCATTTATGAAACAAACATTTATTAAATTAGGGATGAAGGTCTCGGAAGTTGCGGACCTCTCCCAGAACATCTGCGACTTGTATGTTACAATGACCGCAAAACTGGACGATTCATATCTCCAGAACGTGATGACAGACCTTAAAGACCTGTCGGAACGTATTTCCTGTGCCTTGAAGCACACACGAATCGTATCTTCCTTGGAGGATTTGGATTTGCAACGCGACCATTGCGTCAGAGCCATCCTAAACCTCAAGAGGGCTTACAAAAAGTTGTCCGACGACACCATCCAGACCCATTGGACTGCACTGAAACCGGTATTGGAGGACTACATCCCTTCGATTTTGGAAGGTAACTACCAAAGCAAGACCGCATTGGTAAGCTCTTTGCTCA
>CALGBV010000320.1 GCA_937884015.1 uncultured Bacteroidales bacterium | reverse complement strand
ATTCAGGGCTTGCATGAGAGAATCAGGCGCATCGGCAAACAGTTCACGAGGCATTAAACGAGGCTCGTCATTGTCTTGCAACCATGTGACTTTTACATCACCAACTATCTTTGTTTCAACAAATTCCGTTGGTTTCTTCTCATGACAAGCCGTCATGGAAGCCAACAAAATCATAGCAACAATCATTCTGTTCATAGGTATGAAATTTTACTGCAAAAATACAATAAAAATCATTTTGACCTCATGACCATGAATGCTTTCCCAAGATTTTCAGTGATGTCGCTGGCAATAAGCGATTCCTGCCCAACCGTTTCCGCTGCAAAATCTCCAGCCAGTCCATGCAGATAGACGCCCAAAACAGCCGCCTCTTCAGGAGAATAGCGTTGCGCGAGCAAGGAAAGTATGATTCCCGTCAGCACATCACCGCTTCCGGCTGTGGCCATTCCTGGATTTCCAGTCGTGTTGAAGAAACAGGAACCATTGGGGAAAGTGATGGATGTGCTAGCACCTTTCAGTACGATAATCAGATTGTTACGCACCGACATTTCACGTTGTTTTTCAAGTCTCTCAAACGACGAACTGAACTTCGTTCCAGCCAAACGCCCAAACTCTTTCGGATGAGGCGTGAGAATGGTCTTTGCTGGCAAAAACGGAATCCAAGTCGGGTTTTCCGAAAGAATGTTCAAGGCATCGGCATCCATAACCAAAGGCACTTTCACCTCTTGAATTAAGCGTTTCAAAGCGCGTGCCGTTTCATCCGATTTACCCAAGCCTGGACCAACGCCGACGGCATTATAAGCCTGTAAATCACCGAAATGGCTAAAGCAAACATCCGATTCATCTGCATCGACAATGGCCTCCGGAACGGTGGTCTGCAATGGCAAAACGGCTTTTTGCGGCAAATGCACACTCAGCAGACCGACACCCGAACGCAAGCACGATTTGGCACTCAGCAAGGCGGCTCCCGTCATTTGTGCCGAACCCGCAATCAGCAAAGCGTGGCCGTAAGTGCCTTTGTGCGAAAACTTCGTCCTGACATGCAATATCGGTTTCACCATATCCTTTAAAACCAAGAAGTTAGGCGTTGCAACTTCGTCAATATATTTGGGATGCAGGTTGATGTTCAGTATCTCAAAACGACCGACATACGGATCATTTTCAGGCATCAGGAAAGCCAGTTTCGGAAACTGGAAACTGAGCGTGTAATCGGCTTTAAAAATGAATCCCAAGGCGCTGGGTTGGTCGGCAAACAGGCCGCTTGGAATGTCAATGGCAATCCTAATAGCATGACTTTGATTTAGATACGAAATCAAATCGGCGGTCATGCCTTGCGGCGGACGGTTCAAGCCGGAACCGAAAATGGCGTCAACAATAATGTCGTTATCGTTGATGGGCGGAAAATCGTCTTCCGACATGATGTCGAACATTGGGACTTGGGTCTCGTTCAGCAGGCGGTAATGATTCACCTCGCAATCGTGGCTCATCTTGTCGGAATAGCGCACCATAAACACCTGTGGAACAATGTCTTGTGCATAAAGCAAGCGAGCAACCACAAGGCCATCTCCCCCATTGTTGCCCATGCCGCAGAAAACCCGAATCACTTTTTCGCGCGAGACTCGGCGGTAGAGCCATTCAAAGACCTTTGTGGCAGCGCGTTCCATCAAATCGACCGATTCAATCGGTTCATTTTCAATCGTATATCTATCCGCTTCGCGGATTTGTTCTACTGAAAGGATTTTCATAGTCTGATAGGATATTTAACCAAATGTTCGTCGAGCATTTCTTCGGGGATGATGCTTTTGATGGCTTCCGCAATGATATTCAGCATTTTCTCGCGGAAATAGTCTTTGCGCACGAACAGCGAAACAATGCGGTAAGGTTCGGGATTGACCAGAGGGCGGATGTGTTTCACGGACGACTCGCGCAAAAGCTTGATATGCAGTTCGGGGATAGCCATATAACCGCCGTTTTCATCCACAATCATCATCAAGGTCGGGATGTTGCCCGCTTCGTAAATGGAGGAATGTTCGACAACCTCGTCGCAGATTTCGGGCGACTGGAACTGCAAGCTCACATCTTCCTTCATGCCCCAAAGATGTTCGCGCGGCATAGTCTGAAAATCAAGCGATTCCTCGTAATACAAGGGCGATTTCGGCGACACGTATGCCATATATCTTTCCTTAAAAAGAGGGATTTCAAGCAAAGTTTCAGGCTTGCGCGGCTCCGACATGATGGCGACATCGATTTCGGCTTGTTCCAACTTCCTTATAATTTCATCACGCATCATCTCGGAAGCGCGAACAGAGACCGCCGGATAATGGTCGTGCAAGTATTTGAACAATTTCGGCGTGATGTAAGGAGCAACCGTCGCACTGATGCCTAAATTGATTTCGCCCGTATTGCGCTGTTTTTCAGTCTGAACCATTTCCTCCAACTGATGCACATTGAACAGCACCACTTTTGCCTGGTTGATAATCATTTCACCTGCCGCCGTAGGCACCACAGGACGGCTGTTGCGGTCGAAAATGGTAACATCCAATTCCTCTTCGAGTTTCAGAATCATCGAACTCAGAGTGGATTGCGTCACGCCACACGATTCGGCGGCCTGCACAAAAACGCGGTATTTGTCGACGGCCACGATATATTCCAATTGCTGAAGCGTCATCTCTCTATTGATTTTGACAATGCTGCAAATATAGGTATTATTTATTTCAATAATAAATAGTTTTTATCTTTTTTGTCAAGAATTAGAGAATTAGAGAAACCGAAGATTCAGCGTAGCCAAATACTTTGCATCATCTCACTTCGTATCGATGAATCGAAGATTTCGACGTAGTCAATTTTATGGACAGCAGTCCTACTTGAAGTTGGCGCACAAGTGCGCTGGGAATTTAAAGGGAACCGCTTCGCATTCCTTGAGCGAGGCGAAAGACTTAAATTCCCAATAAACTTCAGTAGCACATTGTCCAGCACATCCGGCAGGCTTCTAAAATTCTCTAATTCTTGACTTTAATAAAAAAGTCCCGATGTCGTTCACACCGGGACTTTTCATTTAGTTTTCAAACACCATCTTATCATTCTTGATTTTGATGGTTATCGGTTTCGTCTTGTCGACCTTATCGGCCAACACCATCTTCGAAAGTTCATTCAGCAACTCGCGCTGCATCATGCGTTTCACTGGTCGCGCGCCATATTGCGGGTCGTAACTCAAATGGGCAATCCATTTCACGGCTTCTTCCGAAATGTTGATTTCAATATCGTTGTCTTTCAACATCTTCTGAACTTGAGTAAACTGCATTCTCACCACATCGGCAATCTGATCTTCGCTCAGCGGACGGAACATGATGACATCATCGACACGGTTCAAAAACTCCGGACGCATGAATTGTTTCAACTGTTCCATCACCTCGTAGCGGGTCTTTTCGAAAACCGCATCGGAATTGGCATCGGCAGCCGATGAAAGGTTGTTCTGGATGATGTTCGCGCCAATGTTCGAGGTCATGATGACAATGGGATTCTTGAAATCGACCACGCGGCCCTTGTTGTCGGTCAGACGGCCATCGTCCAACACTTGCAACAAGATGTTGAACACGTCAGGATGCGCTTTTTCGATTTCGTCGAGTAAAATCACCGAATAGGGCTTGCGGCGCACGGCCTCGGTCAGCT
>CALGBV010000319.1 GCA_937884015.1 uncultured Bacteroidales bacterium | reverse complement strand
AAACGCCCAAACCGCCGGAATAAATCTTCAGACTCTTCATCAAGCCATATTCCATGCTGAAATAGGCAATCAGGTCTTTTTGAGCCGTTTTTTGCGACATATAATGCTGGAAATCATCATAAACCACATTCAAGCGCGTGATGAAATCCTTATCGTTTTCCAACTTTTCAATCTGTTCCAAAGACAAACCTTCCATCAAGGCGACAGGATTCTGTTCCGTTGCCACCCAAGCCTCAGGGTCGATGGATTCGAAAAGTTCGATGGCATCGACATTCCAACACCACCAGATATTGCGCGAAAGCTCCTGTAACTTTCTCATTTCCTGAGAATAGACAGGCTGAATCAGAACTTTCTTCCAATTCGGTTCATCGGCTTTCTGATAATTGACTTTCACCTCATGCAGCATATCGGCATAAGGCACCGATTCCAGCATATAATGACGACTGCCAGACTTGTCCAATGCCATGCTCCAAGCCTTTTGATAATTGGAAATCAATTCCTTCCAACAAAGTTTTTCAGCCAATTTCAAAGCATCAGCCGAAATCATTACCATTTCATCTTTTGATTTGCCGATGAAATCACGCATTTTGGCGACAATGGCATCAACGACCTGATTTCCAAAACCTTCCTTGCGTTCAACTACGGTAACGGCTTCACCAACACCACCTTCATTCTGTACGAATTTGCCAAAACCCGACAAATCGGTAGTCAAGGTTGGAATGCCGACCGAAACGCTTTCAAGTGGCGTGTACCCCCATGGCTCATAATACGATGGGAACACAGAGAAATCAAAAGCGGAAAGGAATTCCGTATATGTCAAATTGAAAATGCCATCGTTTCCGTTCAGATAGGAAGGCACGAACATCACTTTCACCTTGTCTTTGGCATCGTTTTGCAAGCCCGCATTACGCAAAGTGTTCAAAATGGCATCGTTTTCATAATTGAAAATATGGTGCGTAGCCGGAAAATCGGTGTGGCCTTCAATGGCGACCTGACCTTCCAGACGGCGTTTCAAATCCTTCGAAGGGCCAGCCAGATTGGCAGGAACCGCAATCACGCCAAGAACGGTTTTTGCAAGGTTCTTGTCTTCATTCAAACGGCGCAACGATTCGATAAACAAATCGATGCCTTTGTTTTTGAATTCATAACGTCCACTATTGATTACCATCAGGCAATCATCAGCAAGTTGCTCGCCGCAAAGTGTGCTGGCAATTTTCAAAATCTGCTTACGGGCAGCATTTCGCTTTGTCGAAAATTCAGCATCATCTTGACGCAAGGGTTTATCTATACCATTGATTGTCAACACATCCGGCTTACGTTCAAGGAATTGTTCACATTCCTGAGCCGTGATATCGCTCACCGTGGTGAAAGCATCGGCATTTTTGGCTGCCCTCTGCTCCATCGACTGCTGCGACACGATGTTGAACCGCATGGCCATAGCCGATGGCTGATACGATTTCAGATTGTCATAAAGCGGCAGTCCGTTGCCCGAAATGGCGCGTCCCAAATAGGTGGCATGGGTTGTGAAAACCGTTGCAATCTGCGGGCAATGCTCTTTCAGATACAGCACACCCGAACCCGTCATCCACTCGTGGAACTGTGCCACAATGTTATTGGTGCGTTGCAGGTAGAAATTGGCAAAACTTTCAATCACTTGACCAGCGGCATAGCCGAACAAAACCGGCTCGATATAATCCCATTGACCACGGATTGAGTCTAGTTGATATTGTTCCCAAAGATGGGCAAGTATCTCATTCTTAGATTGATAAAGCGTCGTATAATCGACCAGAATGGCAATCGGACTGCTCTCGATTTTCCAACGTCCCACACGCACTTTCAAGCCTTGCGCCAAAGCCGTCTCGCGCCATTTTGAGAATAAGGTGTTATCCTCGATGAAATACAACGTTTCATGCGCTTCCTTCACCACATCGGGGCCGACGGTGATATACTTATCATTCAGTAAATTATTGATTTCGTTGGATTTAGTAGACAGAACGGTATAGATTCCACCTACCATATTACATACTTCCCAACTGGTTTCAAATAAAAAATCAGGTGCTTTCATCTATGTATCTAAAATTATTATTTTCAACATTTTTCGGTGCAAAAATAGTCAAAAGTTTGGTTTGAGAATTTAAAATCAGACGAACAAGTCATCCATAACGATTTCCTTTTGGACAATGCCGCTGTAAGCATTATATTTCACGCCAAAAGTGGTGACAAAAGTCGTATGCACATTTTGGGTTTTACGAAGTTTTTCCTGAAGAGCACTTATTCTTCTGCGCAAAATACGATCATAATCCTTATCGATGGCAAATTCGTTTTGCGAGAACTTTATCTCACAGAGATTCACCACATTATCAGAGCGAATGATGATTAAGTCCATCTGAGTTCCATCGTGATTTTCGTCAGCGCGCAAAGTCCAGGTTGTTTGTGTCGACGCAATGCCCGAAATGCCAAGTTTCACTTTAATTTGCTCAATATGAGACATACAGACATCTTCAAAAGACAAGCCGCGCCATACATTCAACGATGGAGCATTCAAATTGTTTTGCCAGAAACGGACTTCAGTTTCAGCAACATTGTCCATGAATTTCAAGTAAAACAGACAAAACGGATCCACCAGACGGTAAAGCGTTTCGCCACGATTTGCATCAATCGGCTTGTAATGTACTATGAAATCGCTTGCCTCCAATACTGAAAGAATTTTGGTAAGCTGGCTGCCGCTTTTCATTCCGATTCCAGCCGCAATATCGTCACGCGAAAAACCACAATGTTTGGTACTCAACAATTTAACCACCTTCACATAATCCTCAGAATTAATGAAAAGAGAACCAAACAGACGCTGAAATTCCAACTTGAGTTTAGCGTTTTTTGAAAAAGCCATCAAATCGACATTTTGCGCAAAACTCAGACCTTTTTTGAAAAAGCCGAGATAATACGGGATACCGCCGAATGCCATATAGGCCTGAACCATATCATAGCGGCTGATTTCAACTTGCCGGCTATTGAAAAACATTTCGCACTCGCGCAAAGTAAAAGGCGACAGCTTGATTTCGTATGTCAACCGGTCATACAAGCCACCCTTATTATTGCACAAATTATCTTGCATCCAGGAAGTTGCAGAACCGCAGACAATCAGAAGCAGATTGTCACGGCCAGCTCCCCAGCCATTCCAAAAAGCCTCAAAAGCCGTCAGAAAACCAGAACGAGCCGAGTCCATCCAAGGCAACTCATCAATGAAAACGACCTGCCTTGAGCCATCGTCCAAATCGGAAAGCAAGTCTTCCAACATATAAAATGCCTGCAACCAATTTTCAGGACACTTTGATTCCGACATCCCATATTGCTGCAAAGAGCGATAGAAATGCTGCAACTGGTCTTTCTTCGTCACTTTTTTCTCACTATCGAAAGGAGAAAGTCCTGTATGATAAAAAGTCATCTTATCACGAAAAGTTTCACGAATCAGATAAGTTTTGCCTACACGTCTACGCCCATACACAGCGACAAATTCAGATTTCCCGCTGCGATAGAGCTGCATAAGTTTCTCTTTTTCAGACAATCTACCGATAATTTCAGCCATATTTCATCTTATAAAAACCGCCACAAAGATACAACAATATTTGAATTTGGCGAAATAAGTATATATAAAAACCGCCAAACTCAATACAAACAAATAAAGTTTGGCGGTTTTTACACAAAAATTACTTATTTTTTCTTCGACATTTTCTCAACCCTATCGGCAAAATCAGTCAAGACGTTCATATAGTTGACGTAAGCATCGTAAGGCGAAGGATAATGGTTGAAATACTTGTGGACAACGCCATCGGAGAGCCATTTCGTACACATGTAATAGAAATTGTCGGAGGTCTGCAAGTAGTTCCAATCCTGGTGAAGTTCCTCATCCTTAATGCGTTTCACCTTGTTCGACAAGTCATAAAGCGACTTGAAGGCATCGTCCTGCAAAGGATTGCCCAGCCAAGCGGTGAGGTCGCGTTCCTCATCGCTCCACGAGAGCGGACTCGGTGCATTCACGGCGCAAACCGGCTGCAAAGTCTTTTCCAATTCGTGAGGCGTGGCAAAACAGAAGCCGCTGTTGCTGAGAATGGCTTCCGGCAGACGTTCCATGAAATCGAAAATGCCCGTTGTTGCCGACTGATGTTCGCCAAAAGTCTCATAATCCATGAAGACATTGACAACTTCCTCATCATCAGGAATTTCGTTCAACCAATTCACAAAATCATCGGCAGTAAAGGAATCCTGCACAAAACGGAAAGCAATCTCATCGCTGAACTTAAAGTTACGCAGCAAGACCTTCAGCTTTGGATTTATCGCATTGGCATACATATAGTTAGGACTCTTCCAACCCAACAAATGCTTGGCGCCTTCGGTAAGCATCAGGCCGTAACCCATATCAGCCACTGCCGCACCGATTTCATCGCTATAAATGAGTTCGGTGTTGCGAAAAGTCTTCGGCGTGACGCCAAAGACCTCCTTCATTTTGCGCTTGTGCGCCAACACCTGACGCTTGAATTCATCAGGATTGGTAAGCGATGCCAGCGAATGTGCGTAGGTTTCCGACAAGACTTCGACATTGCCCGTGGCAACCAGCTTCTGGAAGCTTTCCAGCACATCGGGCGCATATTGTTCCATCTGCTCGATGGCGATGCCCGAGAACGAGAATGCCACTTTCACCTTATCGCCGAATTTCTCAAACTGGCGCATAAGCAGTTCATTCATGGGCAAATAGCATTTTTCAGCCACGCGCCTCATGTACATACGGTTGTTGTAATCATCGTAATAGTAATGCTTCTTCCCGATTTCGAAGAAACGATAAGTGCGAAGCCTATATGGCTGATGCACTTGGAAATAGAAACAGATTGATTTTGACATGATATTGTATTTTCTTAAACTAATCAAAACACTCGTTTTTTGTCCCGAATCACCACGTTCCAATTTACAGAGAAGAAGTGCATCTGAGACAATTGGTATTTGCTACCAAAACCTGTCAAGCCAAAGTCGTATTTAAATCTGACGACTTCAACACCTTGACGGAATGGAATATCAATAAAACACCCTGCATGGCAAACAGGGAGATCTTTTATCAAATCTTTCAGGGCATGATCATCAGCCCATGCATAATATTCCTCCATCACACTAACTCCAAGAAAAGGAATTATGTGCAAATGCTCGGCCTCAAAAACGGAACGGCCAACGGACACACCGAGATTCAGATAATCACAATGCTCGCCCTCGGGGTAAATTTCACCATGACCAAACTGTTGTTCAACCTTAGTCTTAGCCGCCAAAGCATCAAGAGCTATACTCACATCCCATTTTTTTCGATAGATATCCAAACTCATTCCGAAACCAGCAATCGGTTTATGAAGCATACCCGTTGTCAAAGCCGAACAGGCATCAATTCCCATTCCCCAACCTTTGTCGCTTTGCACCGTCACAATACGGATGAAATGCCTAACAAACCATTCATAATCGCTATCAGGATAATCTTTCAAGAAACGTGTTGATTTCTCATTCAATTCATCCTGGCCATCAACAGATTTTTGCAGCAGCCAATCAAAGATTAACGAAACAGCAGTATCGTCCTCCGGCTGGAGTTGAGCCTCCTGAATATTAAAACGAATCAAATGCTCGTCCTCACACCCTTTCAGGTATAATTTGCGAAGCAGCATATCCTTTTCCGGGAAAATCTTATTATTAAAACTCTCGAAATAAACCGAATCAAATTGCCTCAAATTTTCAGTCAAAGCATCAAATTCCTTTGTCCAAGCAAGGATATGCCACAATTCAAACGGAGTAATTGCGACATAATCATCATCCTCAAGACTTAACAGATAATCCTTGATTTCCTTCACTTTATCAATATCTCTTTCAACGAACTTTTCGACGAGATAGTTTCTTCCTTGCGCAATCTTTGCGCTTTTGCTCGACTGCATGATTTCCTCCTCAATCTGAGCGAAGGAAGGAATAGCAATAAACAATGCAAAAAACAATAAAAACCGTTTCATATCTATTTATATTTTAATGAGTTATTTCATATTCAATAATAATTTCTTCTAAACAGAGCTTCTACCGAGTAGCCAACAGAAATCACATGCATGCCACTGACCATATTCGTTCCGCTAAACGGAGTGACACCAAACATATATTTCACATTGATAAGATCATATCCATTTATTTCACTTTTCAACTTGAAATCAAATCCACAGCCACCATAAAAGGTCAAGGCATTAAAGTTTAAATCAGAAAAATCAGTTTCATTCGGCAAATTCTGATGCCTAATCAACATTCCCCCAACACCCAAAAACGGTTTCATCCTAAAGTTTTCCTTCTTCACGACATTAAAACCGAAATCACCACGAGGCATTAAAGCCGTCACTCCACGCCCTTTCTCCAAAACGCCATTGTCACCTTCAATATCCGAACCTGTTGACATAGGCATAAAACAAATTCCGCCGTTAAAAGAAAAACGTCTATATGTCACTACTATATCAAAGCCCAGTGAAACATAGCTTTTGTACAATTCAGACAAATCGCCAATAAGGCAACAGCCTCCGAGAGAAGCCACAAAACCCATAGACCATGAATTTTGACGGGCAAAGCCATGACTTAAAGGATGGTTGGACCCATAATCACTCTCATGAAATCTTTCAAAAAGCATTTTCCTAACAAAGAACTCATATCGGGTCTTTGGATAAATGGCCAAATGAGCTGTTGCTTTGTTATAGATATCCCTATTCACAATTTCACCTGCCAACTGCCAATCAAGTGCCATTCGAATGACATTGAAAGTCTCCTCATCAAGCGCTGCTTGTTTCATTTGACTCCTTAAATCAGTCTTATTAACTTTAATTGTCTCACGCAACACCATCAATAAACCATCTACCGAGTGCGTGCTTTTAGAGTAATAATAATTATCCTGATTCATCGCAGCGATTTCATTTCCCAAAGTTTCAAACTCATTGGTCAGGAACAATATCGACCAAAGTTCAGTTCTTGAAAAAGGTGTTGACACTTCATCTTTCAATGACAACGCATAATCCTTGATTTCCTTCACCTTAGCGAAATCTTTTTCCTTTAGTTTCTCGACCATCAAGCCACGCGCCTTCATAATCAACTCAGCCTTCGGCTGATAATTAGCAATTTCCTCCTCAATCTGAGCGAAGGAAGGAATAGCAATAAACAATGCAAAAAACAATAAAATCCGTTTCATATCTATTTATATTTTAATGAGTTATATAATTTTCTTCCGTCATGCGGCCATATGGCAATCGCGACACCTTATTATATTATAGCACGCTCTCGTAAACCGCCTTGATTTTCTTTGCAGCCAATTCCCATTTCAGGCTATCCACTTCGTCCTTGCCCTCATCCTTGAAACAATCGGACAAAGCCTTATAGCGGCACAAACCGTAAATGGCATCCGCCATGCCGTTAATGTCCCAGAAATCAACCTTCATGGCATGTTTAACCACCTCAGAAACTCCCGATTGCTTCGAGATGACAACAGGCACATTCAAGCGCATGGCTTCAAGCGGAACGATGCCAAAAGGCTCCGAAATTGAAGGCATTACAAACACATCGGTCATGGCAAACATCTGGTCGACGGCCTCGCCCTTCAGGAAACCCGTAAAATGGAAATGGCTTCCCATTTTCAGCTCAGCCACGCGGTGAATCACTTTTTCAAGCATATCGCCCGTTCCCGCCATCACGAAATGGATGTTCGGGTCGACTTGCAGAATCTTATAAGCCGCTTCAACGAAATATTCCGGCCCTTTCTGATAAGTAATTCTGCCTAAGAAAGTTACGACCTTTGTATCCAAGCCACTGCGCTCATATTCCGATTTCGGCTTGTCGTTTGGCTCGACTGCATTATGCACCGTCACAACCTTTTTCGGGTCGATGCCGTATTTTTCAATGACAATGTTTCGCGTCAAGTTACTCACCGTAATGACACGGTCGGCGGCCTCCATACCTCGCTTTTCAATGGCAAAAACCTCGGTATTGATATGTTCGCCAGAGCGGTCAAATTCGGTGGCATGCATGTGAACCACAAGCGGTTTGCCCGTCGTTTCCTTGGCGGCAATGCCAGCCGAATAAGTCAGCCAGTCGTGCGCATGGATCACATCAAAGTCCTGCTTCGTCGCCATCGAAGAGCCAATCAAGGCATAACGCGCCACTTCTTCCATCAGGTTCATGCCGTATTTGCCCGAAAACTGATAGTTACGCGCAAAGACCGAACTGCCGTGATTGAAATGCTCAACCACATGACGCTCGCCATTGATGACGTTTTCGAACTGTTCGGGACCGACGTAAGGAATGATATTGGAACCGATTTCCATGTATTGCACACGTTCCCAATAACTTCTTTCGGTTTCATGGTCAATGTCAATCGTGACATCACTGGCATTCAGCAGACGGATATTGGTCTGGTCTTCATCGCCGTAAGCACGCGGCACCACAAAAAGCACTTCAACACCATTCTTTGCCAAACCCTTCGTCATGCCGAAGCAAGCCGTTCCGAGGCCTCCCGTAATATGAGGCGGAAACTCCCAACCAAACATCAAGACTCTCATTTTTTGCCTCCTTTCTGATTTAACACCTTTATTATATATTGCAGATAGAGCAAAGCGCCCACGCTTGTCGACTGCGAAATGCAGCCCCTGCCCTCGTGCGGCGGATTGCCGTCATAGATTTCCGAAATACTTCCGATGCCGTTTTCCTGAATGGCTATTTCAAAACCATTGTAAATGTCTTCCAAATATGGCAAAGCCGACTTGCCAAACAGTTTCACCGACAAATCAGCGAAGAACGAAATCAGCCAAGGAAATGCCGTACCCTGATGATAAGCCCTTTCGCGCTGGCTGTGATTGCCAATCGTAATGCCTTGATACTGTTCAGAATTCGGCGACAACGAGCGCAAGCCTCTTGGTGTCAGCAATTCAGAATAAGCAATATCAAAAGCGCGTTTCTGCATTTCCTCCGTCATTGGCGTGAACGGCAAAGATGCGGCAATCATCATGTTCGGACGCACCAAAGCATTGCGTTCATTTCCGTTTACATAATCATAAAAAGCGGAATTCTCGGCATCGTAAAACGTTTCAGCAAACGAAGTTTCAATCTTATCAGCGACAGATTGCCATTTTTCGATGAGAGGATTCTTTGCATCAGCGACTTTCAGCAACTCGACAGCATAACGCAATGCATTATACCACAACGCATTGACTTCGATAGCCAGTCCCGTTCTCGGTGTCCACGGATGACCATCGGCAAAGACATTCATCCAAGTCAAGGCCAATTCGCTGTTGCCCGCATAAAGCAGACCGTTGTCCTGCATTTTCACATTGAAATCGGTACCTGCGATGAAACTTTCCAAAATGGTTGTCATCGGTTCCTTGTACTTTCTCCAAATGGATTTCTTGTCCTTGCCCAACATCTTTTCATAGAGTTGCAGCACCCAGAAGAACCACAAAGGCGAATCTACTGCGGTGAAATACAGGCTTTTCTGATAATAACGATGCGGGAAGAATGGTCCTTTCATCCGCTCAATCAGATAATCGAGCGACTCCTTGAATGTACGTTCATCGTCCAAAGCCAAGGCAATTCCCGGCAAGGAAAGGAACATATCGCGGCTGCAACTGCCAAACCATGGGAAACCTGCCCAAAGACGCGTTCCCCGATCGTTACGGATAATGAACTGCTGCGAAGCTTTCACCAAACATTCTTCAAAATCGTGTTGCGGCAACAGTTTCTTTTCTTCCGCTTCGCACAGACGCTTAATCGAGGCCGGATTTTTCTCTT
>CALGBV010000318.1 GCA_937884015.1 uncultured Bacteroidales bacterium | reverse complement strand
TCAACTGCACGATGCCGAAAGGCGCACAGGCACCCGGAAAAGTGTGTCCCATGCCATTCGTTCCAATGATTGGATTGACATATTGGATGTAATTCTTGTCTGTAGAGACGCGATTTATCGCGTCTTGGTTATTATTATTACACGACATAAATGTCGCCAAAGTGATGATTGAGAAAAGTATTTTATTGCATTTTTTCATAGTGAAACAAAAATAGGCAAAAATTCAGATTTTCAAGCGAAAAATGAGAAATCGCGACATTTTTATAGTTTGAGCCGTCGCGTCTTTACGGAAAAAGGCGACCGTAAGGCCGCCTTTCCCATATCATATTGAGTTGATGATTAACCTACGCTGCAACCAGAAGCCACAACCTGGCTTGGGGTGAGCAGCACCAGACGTCCGTCCTTGTCCTCGGCGGAAAGGATCATGCCTTCGCTAACCACGCCTTTCAGTTTGCGAGGCTCGAAGTTAGCCACAAAGCAGACCTGCTTGCCGACCAGTTCTTCAGGGTTCGGATAGTATTTTGCAATGCCTGAGACGATGGTGCGTTTGTTCATGCCGTCGTCGATGAGGAATTGCAGCAGCTTGTCGGCCTTCGGCACCTTGCAGCATTCCAAAACGGTACCGACGCGCACGTCGACTTTCATATAATCGTCGAAACTGACGGTCTGTTTCACTTCTGCAGGCTTCCAAGCGTTTAGTTGGTTGACTTTCTTGGTGTCTTCCAATTTCTTCAGTTGGGTTTCCACCACGCTGTCTTCAATCTTTTCAAATAGCAGTTCTGGCTGGTTGAGCATCTTGCCGGCTTCAAGCAAAACGGTTGTCTTGGCATCGTTCCATTGCTTGCCTTCCAAACCAATCATCTTTTGCAACTTGTGTGCGCTGAATGGCAGGAAAGGTTCGCTCAGAATGGCAAGATGAGCAACGATTTGCAAGGAAACAGCCATCACGGTCTTCACACGTTCCGGGTCGGTCTTGAACTGCTTCCAAGGTTCGTTTTCGGTGAGGTATTTGTTGCCGAGACGGGCAAGGTTCATCATCTCGCTGACTGCTTCGCGGAAGCGGTAGAGTTCGAGACTGCGACCGATACGTTCGGGGTAGGAAGCCAGTTCCTTCACGACTT
>CALGBV010000317.1 GCA_937884015.1 uncultured Bacteroidales bacterium | reverse complement strand
CGGAAATTGCCGTTGTGGAAATGGGCGCCAATCATCCTGGCGAAATCGACACGCTGGCCCACATTGCCTGCCCCGATTGCGGCCTTATCACCAACATCGGCAAAGCCCATTTGGAAGGCTTTGGGAGTTTTCAAGGCGTCATCAACACGAAGACTGAACTCTATCGTTACATCAAACAAAACGGTGATTTCGTTTTCGTCAACCGCGGCAATGATCTGCTTTGGAATCTTTCTGCCGACCAAAAGCGCGTCAGCTATGGCTGCCACTGCGCTGCCGATTATCCCGTTGCGCCAGGCGAATGTAAGCCATATCTCAGCGTGAAATGGGAAAAACGCTTGATTCAGACAAGACTTGTCGGCGAATACAACTTTGAAAATGCCGCAGCTGCCATTGGCATCGGCCAATATTTCGGCGTTGAGGATGACGAAATCCAAACCGCATTGGAAGCCTATCAGCCCACCAACAGCCGTTCGCAAGTCATCGAAAGTGGCAAAAACCACATCATCATGGATGCCTACAATGCAAATCCGACTTCGATGCAAGCCTCTGTGCGCAATTTCAGGAACATATGCAGCGAAAACCATCTTCTGATTTTGGGCGACATGCGCGAATTGGGTCAGGAATCGGAAAACGAGCACAAAGCCATTCTCAAACTGCTTGAAGAACTGAATTACAAGGCTGCCTATCTCGTCGGTCCAAACTTCTGTGCCTACAGCGGCTGCAAGAGATGGTACACCTTCCCAACCGTCGATGATTTATTTCAATTCATTGAAAGTCATCCAGTCGAAGGCAAAGACATTCTGGTGAAAGGTTCGCGCGGCATACGCCTTGAAAAGATTTTGCCTCTGCTATGAGTGAACACTTTGCCATAGGTTTAATGTCGGGTAGTTCGCTCGATGGCATGGATTTGGCTTTGGTGAAATTCAATTCCGAAAATGGGAAATATGGTTTCAACATTCTGAAAGCCACCACCCTGCCCTACTCCGCCGAATGGGAAAAACTGCTTTCGGAAGCCTTCCATCAAAAGCCAGAAGACCTGACGGATCTGGACAAAGCATACGGCGAATATTTAGGCAGACAAGTCCTGCGTTTCATGCAAGACAATGATGTCGCTCCTGATTTCGTCGCTTCGCACGGCCACACCATTTTCCATAAGCCCGAACAACATTACACGCTTCAAATCGGTAACGGACAAGAACTTGCCAAGGCATGTGGCGTTACCGTCATCAACGATTTCCGCAGCGAAGACGTGAGCAAAGGCGGTCAAGGTGCGCCATTGGTTCCCATTGGCGACAAACTGCTTTTCAGCGATTACGAAGCCTGCCTCAACATCGGAGGCATAGCCAACGTCTCGTATGACGAAAACGGGCAGCGCATCGCCTACGACATTTGCATCGCCAACCAAGCCTTGAATTACCTTGCAAACCAGAAAGGTTTGAAGTACGACATGGATGGTCTTTTGGCCCGAAGCGGAAAAATTGACGGAGCGCTATTGGACAAACTGAATTCTCATCCTTTCTTCACGCAAAAAGCACCCAAATCGTTGGGCAGGGAATTTTTCGAGACCGAGCAGAAAAATCTGCTAAAGAATTTGAGAACCAACGATTTATTGGCAACTTTCACCGAACACATTGCCATGCAGATTGGTCAATCATTAAGCCATCTTCCCAAAGGCAAACTGCTCATCACGGGTGGCGGTGCCTTGAACAAATATCTCGTGGAGCGTATCCAATACCACACCAAGCATCAAGTCATTATTCCCGAAAAGCAAATCATCGAATACAAGGAAGCCTTGATTTTCGCCTTTTTAGGTTTGCTGAAATTAGAAGGCAAGACCAATGTGCTTTCATCGGTGACCGGCGCGGAAAGCGACAGTTGCAGCGGAAGGATTTGGAAAATCTCGCAATAAAATGGCACGATTTTAGTTATATCAAGAAACATCAAACAATTCAACAGATAAACAAAACAACAATTCAACAACATGTTTTCCCTACTTCAAATTCAGGCAGCAAGCAACGACTTGGCTGCAACAGCGGCAACAATGCCCGTAGAAACCGTGGAACAGCCAACGGAATACACCTTATCTATATTGGAACTTGCCACCAAAGGCGGTTGGATTATGGTTGTGCTCGCCATCCTTTCGGTTTTGGCGGTTTACATTTTCATTGAACGTTTCCTAACCGTCTCGCGTGCAACGAAATACGATACTGGCTTCATGGAACGCATCCGCGAATACATGAAAGACGGCAAGATTGATTCGGCCAAAGCCTTGTGCCGCGGCAACTCCACTCCTATTTCCAGAATGATTGAAAAAGGCCTGTCGCGTTTGGGTCGTCCGCTAAACGACATCAACTCGGCCATCGAAAACGTTGGCAACCTCGAAGTCAGCCAGTTGGAGAAAGGCGTTTCCATCCTCGCCATGATTGCCAGTGCCGCTCCAATGCTCGGTTTTTTAGGCACTGTGACCGGCATGATCCGCGCTTTTTACAACATGTCAATGGCCGGTAACAACATCGACATCACCCTTCTTTCAAGCGGTATCTACACCGCGATG
>CALGBV010000316.1 GCA_937884015.1 uncultured Bacteroidales bacterium | reverse complement strand
CAATGGCAGATTGCACCAGCACTTTCAGCTTGCTTCCGTGTACGAGTTTTTCGCGAAAACGGCTGTCGGGCAAGAAGATTTCCCAAACGCCGTTGCCGATGTTTTCCAAAGGAAATTCGTAGCGGTTCCAGTTGTTGAAATCGCCCATCAGCGAGAGATAATGTGCGGCGGGAGCCCATTCGCGGTAGCACCAGCCTTTGCGGCGCTTGTCGTAGTTGAATCCCAAAAACTGATGCGCCGTGGCGAAGGCCTTCAAGCTGCCGAAATGTTCGCAAATGTATTGCAGGCGGTTCTCAAAACGCTCGTGGCGCTCGTCGATTTGTCGGCTCACAGGCTCTAACCAGGAATCTTGTTGCACGAGAGGAAGCATGGCTTGTAAATTTGCCTACAAAGATACATTTTCTTTTGAATCATAGTCCATGATTTTCACTTCGCTTGGCGCGAGGTGAATTTGAACGTGTTCGCCGTCGAAACCGCCCATTCCGAAATCGTTGTGGCTTTGGAAACCCATGAGTTGCAGGGCGTCTTCGGGGACTTTCACCTGTATGTCGCGGCACTCGTTTCTGTTGAAATTGACCACAATCAGCAGCCGCTCATTTTCTGTGTAGCGCAAAAAGGCATAGACAAATTCGGGGTCGAAATTGTTGTACCAAGGATTGCACCACATCAAATCGTAAAATGCACCTTCCGAAATGGCCTTGCTGCTGTTGCGGAAATTGAGCAGTTTTGAATAAAAACTGAACAGTTTCTTTTGCTCATCGTCGCATTTTCCGCCGTCGAAAAGTCCGCCATTCATCCACAATTGGTGTTTCGGCATGTTGGTGTAGTCGAAAATGCTGGTGCGTCCGTCATCACCGCTATAACCTAGTGCGCCAATGGCTTCTTCTCCGTTTTCCTGACCGTTGTAAATCATGAACGGGCCTTTGCTCATCAATGCGGAAAGGGCAACGGCTGGCAAGGCTGCAAATGCGTTTCCGACAAAATGCGGCGAGGCCAAACGCACTTCGTCATGGTTCTCCATGAAGCGCAACATTTTGTCATCCAATCCGTTGAGGTCTTTCCAGACTTGCGTAATGCTGTCGGCACGCTGACCGTTGCGCAAGATGTTTTCCAAAGTGTTGTATAATCCGACTTTGTCGTAAAGATAATCAAATCCGGCATCAATAAACGGATGGTAAAGTGCTGGTTGATAGATTTCTGCAATCAGAATCGGATGATATTTTCCCCTTAGTTCGGCAATCGCCCATTGCCAAAATTCCACTGGAACCATTTCGGCCATATCGACACGGAAACCGTCAATGCCTTTGTTGCACCAGAATTTCAGTATGTTGAGCATCTTTTCCCAAGTGTCGCGCTCGTTGTAGTTCAACTTAATGGTGTCGTACCAGTCGTTGATGGACGGGGTGGGGGAGAACACATCGTTTCCGGTGGCTTTTGCGGGAAATTCCTTGTAACCGTTTCCAGTCGGCGCCACAAATTCCTGACCTTCCAAAATGTAGAAGTTGCGTTCTTCAAAACCTTTACATTCTCTTGCCACATGATTGGGAATGAAGTCGATGATGACTTTCATGCCTTGGCAGTGAATCCGGTTGACGAGTGCTTCCAAGTCAGCGAATGTGCCCAAATCGTGGTCGATGTCGTAATAGTCGGTCACGGCGTATGGCGATCCAGCCTTGCCTTTCGTGATGTCGGGATGAGTTTCGCCCGCGGTCGCATGATGAAGGATTCCCGTCAGCCAAATGTGTGTAATGCCCAGATTTTTAAGGGCATCCAACGCTATCTCGTCAATGTCGGAGAAAGTGCCGCAACCGTTTTCTGATTTGTTGCCGTCGAAGTGAATTTCGGGGTTTTTGTTGCCGAAAAGCCGTGGGAAAAGTTGGTAAATGTTCATTAGAAATTGCTTTGTTGCAAAAATAGTAATCTTTTTCAGAAAAAATCCTTATTCTTGCAATTTGAAATAAATAATTGTGAAATTTTTCTTTAAAAAATGGGTAAAAGGTTACTTTTTTTAAGTTTTTTGGCACTTTTAACGCTCGGTTTACGGGCTCAAGTGCAGCCTACATGGGAATCAATTGAGCAGCGTGGTTATCCGCAGTGGTTTGCTGATGCCAAATTGGGCATTTTCATTCATTGGGGCGTTTATTCCGTTCCGTCGTATGCGAGCGAAGAGGGTTATGCCGAGTGGTATTACCGTGGCTTGACTTCCGACGATGCGCCGCGACAGGAATTTCAGAAGCGTGTTTTTGGCGAAAATTCCACTTATCAGGAATTTGCGCCGCTTTGGAAAGCTGAATTGTGGAATCCCGATGAATGGGCGGAACTTTTCCGGAAATCGGGCGCAAAGTATGTGCTTTTGGTTTCGAAGCATCATGATGGTTTCTGCTTGTGGGACAGCAAGTTTGCTCCAAACTGGAACGCTGTTCAGGTAGGGCCGAAACGTGATATTTGCGCAGAACTGACCGATGCCGTCCGTGCGCGAGGCATGAAGATGGGTTTCTATTATTCCTTGCCAGAATGGACGAATCCTTTGCACCGTTGGTATCAAGACCCGGATGATGAAATCGCAGAATATGTTGATACACACATGATTCCACAGTTCAAGGAACTGGTGACGAAATACAAGCCTTCCATCATTTTTTCGGATGGAGAATGGAACAATTCCGCTGAGCAGTGGCATGCTGCCGAACTGATTTCGTGGTATTATAATCAGGTTGGCGACGAGGCCATCGTGAACGACCGCTGGGGCAGTGGGGCAAATTATGGTTTCCGCACGCCGGAATACAGCGCGGGCATCACAAAGACTGACCGCCCGTGGGCGGAATGTCGTGGCTTGGGCCGTTCATTTGGCTTGAACAGAAACGAACCGATTGAAAATTACCTGAGTTCGGATGAACTGATTCGCCATTTTGCCATGCTGGTTGCGGCTGGCGGTGGCATGACCTTGAATGTTGGTCCGGCTGCTGATGGAAAGATTCCGTTGTTGCAGCAGGAGCGTCTGCTCGACCTTGGCAAATGGCTCGAAATCAACGGGGAAGCCATCTATGGCACAAGACCTTACAAGAAATTCTACGAGATGAAACCAGTCACGGTGAATCGTGTCGACGAAGCCATTGATTTCGATTGGGTTCGCAATTCGCCAGACCCTGAAATCAGTTGCGACAATTTCAATGCAAACTGGAAGGGAATGTTGAATATTGACAAGACAGATACCTATGTTTTCGATGTGAAAGTTGATGATAATGTGAAAATTACATTGGATGGAAAGACTTTGATTGATTACAATCCAAAGAAAGCCGATGAGATTCAAAGCGATGCTCAGGAAGCTAAAAACTACCGCAGCACATCTGCAAAAATCAAGCTGAAGGCTGGCAATTATCCGATTGAGATTTCATACGAGGAACGCGATGTGAATGCCTCGGTGAAATTGTATTGGTCGACAAAGACGATGGAAAAGCAGATTGTGAAGCATTTCACCACGGGTGGCTTGTTGTCATGTCAAGGTTTGTCGGCGGTCTATTCTTGTGAGGTGCCGAATGTCTGTTACACCCAAACGAAGGATGCGCTTTATGCCATCGCCTTGGAATTTCCTGAAGACCAATTGGTTCTGAATATTGATAAGCCTGCCGAAAACATGCAGGTAATGATGTTGGGTTGTGATAAGGTCTTGCCTTGGAAATACAAGGATGGCAAATTGTGTATTGACACAACTCCGTTGAAATACAGCGATTTGAAGAGTTCGGCGGCTTGGGTGTTTAAGATGAGATAGATTTTGTGTTGCTGCTTAGGACTACATTTTATACATTTTGTGTCTTTGTGCTTAATTATGAAATTTTTATTTTTGCAAAGTTAATTCCAATATCTGATGCTGACTACGATATTTATGTTTATGATGACATTGATGATGTCGGGCAATGTCAATCCTCAAAATACACCTGCTGAAATAGAAGTCTGTTACGAAAGGACCATCGCTGTCCATGAGCAATTATTAGATAGTTGGCATCAGATTTGCTGCGATTCTGCCATATCGCCTGTGGTGAGCTATTTCGATTCGCTTGACATTGTCTGTCCAAATCCGGTAGTCAAGTGGAACAAGGCAAGGTCTCATTATGTTTTAGGCAGCATCTGTTCTTATAATCTGGATTATGTTAGGGCTATGGAGCATTTCGTCGTTGCCTTAGAGACGTTGGAGGACATTTCCAAAAGCACTTATGAGACGCAGAAACACCGATTGGTTGGTTTGATTGATAAAAAGATTTCTTCCTTGTTTCTTTTTTGTGAACTTTTCGATAAGTCGTTTGACATGCAGATGGAATGTATCAATGAATTTCTGGCTTGTAACGATTCTTCGCGTTTAGTGGTGGAGTATTTGACTTTAGGGAGCTTTTGTGACATGCTTGGCGAAAATGGTTCTAATCCCGATACCAATTTGTATTATATAAGGAAAGCTGAAAACTATTTGCGGGGTTTTACAGAGCAATCTTACGAGAGAGCCTATTACGATTATTGTTTGTCATATTATTATAAATCTATAAATCAACATGATACTGCGCTTACGCTTCAGGCAAAGGCATTGCGGAATATGCCCCAACACAATTCCTTTTATTATTCTATGAATAGGGCGGCTGCCTTTGCGTTTTATGCCGATGGAAAATACGATTCGGCTTTGTATTATGCTTTGGAAGCCTTCAAATCTCCTGATTTCTTCGACCAGCGCGATGCTGCTGAAGGACTTTCTGAAATCTATAAGGAAATAGGCGATGAAAGCGAATCGGCAAAATATGCTAGTATTTATCGTGATGCACAGAGCCGCTATTTGGATATTAAAATTCAGAATGCTGCAATTGAAAAGATTTATGACACTTATTTGCATAAGGTTTTGGCTGAGACAAAAGAAAAACACGGTCAGCCGATTTGGCTTGTCGCAGCTTTGATTTTGATGTCAGCGATAATCATTTTATGGATGAAAAGGCTGAGGGCTAAGGAAAACAAGCCTGATAATAATGCAATCATTACAACTGATGAGACCATGCAAAGTATGCCTAACAGGGAGGAAATGGCGAGTGCTTTGTTTTTGGAACGGTGGAGTGCATTTCAAGAGACGGAAATATTTAATTCAATTATTGATCGGTGCAATGACAATAAAAACCTGATGGCCGAAACAATCATGTATTTCGATAAGCCTCTCACCATTTCCGAGATGAGTCTGTTCAAGGCCACTTTGGATTCTCTTTTCAACGATTTCACCAATAGGTTCTCTTTGCAACATTCCGATTTGACCAGCGTTGAACTTGATTATTGTTTTGTTTCCATACTTCCATTGTCCGAGACCCAAAAAGCCGGATTGTTCTCACTTTCTTATCAAGGCATGGTCAGTCGTAGAAAAAGAGTGACAAATAAGTTGAAGGAAGCACTTTGTGATCAAAAACTGACTGATTTTATGAAAAAGGCCATAAAAGACGGGCTAGTTTAGACAAAAAACATAATTTTGAATAGTCCGTTTCGGCTATTTTTGTTGCCGATAATTGATGGTATTGTACCCTTCCATTTTTATCACAAACAAATAACAGGGTGTGCATTAAACTTAAAAATTTTACGGTTATGTCAATTAAAAATTCTTTTTTGGCGGTGTTGATTTGCTTTTCAACACTCTGCTTTGGACAGTCAGATGACTCGAAATGGCATTTTGGGTCTACGGTTTCGGGGGGGTATGCTATTTGCTCCGACGGTTTGGCAAATGATTACAACAACTTTGGCACCTGCGCCTGGGGCTTGGATTTCTATTATCATCGGCTGCAGGTTTCTCCCTATTGCCTTGCAGGGTGGAGCACTTTGAAAAGTGATGGCTCAAAAACCAATTTGTTTGATTTCGGGTTGTGTGCCGGTTACAAGGTCGTTAATAGGAAAATACTGCAAGTCACCCCGTTATTAGGTGTCGGTGTTTTGAGCTTCGGGCATAGTCCCGACTTGAAAAACATTCCCACCCCATCTGCTGGTGTGAGTTTTGATTTCAAGTTGTGGAACAATGAAAAATCCAAGCGGAAAGATGTATGGATGTTGAGGCTACGGTATGATTGTTCGTTGCCTTTAAACAATGGTTATATCGGCGCAATCCATAGCCTTACATTAGGTGTCGCCGTGAAAGGTTTACTTTTCTAAAAACAACAAAGGCTTGCAGTGCGCTGCAAGCCTTTGTCATATATGGGATTCTAAATCGGTTTATCCAATGTCAGTCGGTAATTTCTGGAACATGTAGCCTTCAATTTTGTATGTCCCTTTAATCTGCCGTTTGATGTAGAACCTTTCGTCGCCTTGCACAAACTTGAAATGAATGATGTCATTTTTGGTGAAGCATTTGAAGGATTTTCGGCTGGTCAGTTCGGTCTGATATTCAAAGTCTTTCGTTTTCTGGAACTTGTATTTGCATTTGCCTTTTAGAATGCTTGTGGTGAAACCATCAAAATAGTTGCGGTTGCGCCATTTTCCTGCAAACAGTTCCGGATCTTTCAAATCGTGAACAACGATGGTGAATCTCTTTTCGTTTCTCGGAACGACTTCAAGCACTTTCTGCTCGATGATTTCCTTGGTCGAGTCGTTGATGGCTTCCATGTAAAGCCAGTGGAAACGATCGTTTTCGCGTTCCCAAATCGGCGTAAAGTGCAGTGAAACAGAGGTTGAGTCGTTTATCTTTGATTTGTAATCGCCTTGAATGGTGCGGTAGAATTGCTTGACATCATTCTCGGTGTATTTGGCTTTCTTTTGTGCAAAACCGAATGTGGTGAAGAGGCACAATGCCACTAAAAAAATGTTTCTGATTTTCATTGTCTACTAAATTTGAGGCTTCAAAAATACAAAAAATCCTTGTTTTGTCGTCAATATTTCAATTCATCAAGCATGAAGGCGTATTCCAAAGCGATTTCCTTGTAGCCTTCAAAACGTCCTGAGGCGCCACCGTGACCGTAATCCATTTCGGTTTTCAGGTAGAGATGGTTGCTGTCGGTTTTCATGTCGCGGAGTTTTGCAGCCCATTTTGCAGGCTCCCAATATTGTACTTGGCTGTCGTGTAAACCAGTGGTAATCAGCATGGCGGGATATTCTTTGGCCTCCACATTGTCGTATGGCGAATAGGAAAGCATGTAGTCGTAATATTCCTTTTCGTTCGGATTGCCCCATTCGTCGTATTCGCCTGTGGTGAGCGGAATGCTTTCGTCGAGCATGGTGGTCACCACATCAACGAAAGGCACGTTGGCAATGATGCCGCGCCACAATTGAGGCTCCATGTTAACAACTGCGCCAACCAAAAGGCCGCCGGCACTGCCGCCCAAGGCAAACATCTTATCGGAACTCGTGAATCCGCTCTGAATGAGGTATTTGCCGCAAGCGATGAAATCAAGGAATGTGTTTTTCTTGTTGAGCATCTTGCCGTCTTCGTACCATTGGCGTCCCATTTCCTCGCCACCCCTGATGTGGGCTATGGCCCAAACGAAACCTCTGTCCAACAGGCTGATGCGTGCCAATGAAAAATAAGCGTCCATGCTGCAACCATAGGAACCGTAACCGTAGAGCACCAAAGGATTCTGACCGTTTTTCACCATTTCTTTTTTGTAAACCAATGAAATCGGCACCAAAGTCCCGTCGTGCGAAGGCGCGAACAGGCGCTCGGTGACATAATCATCGGCATTGTAGCCGCCCACGATTTCTTGCTGTTTCAGGAGCGTTTTCTCCTTGCTGATCATGTCAAATTCGTAAACGGAACTTGGCGTGGTCATGGAGGTGTAGCCGAAGCGAAGTGTGTCGCTGTCAAATTCTGGATTTGAACTGAGACCGGCTTCGTAGGTCGGTTCGCCGAAATCAATATAGTAGTCGCAACTGCCGTCCCAAGCCTTTATCCTGATTTTGATGAGGCCAGCCTCGCGTTCCTCAATGACAAGGAACTTGCTGAAAATGACGAAGTTTTCAATCAAAACATTGGTTCGAGGAGCGATGACTTCTTCCCAGTTTTCCATGCCTGGATTATTAATAGGTGTCTTCATGATTTTGAAGTTTTGCGCACCGTCGGCATTGGTCAGGATGAAGAAATGATTATCGTAGTGTCCGATGGAATATAGCATGTCGGGCTGGCGTTCCTGGAATATGCGGAATGTGCCGTTGGGGTTGTCGCTTTCCAAAATCCTGCTTTCCGCTGAAAGCGTCGATTCCGATTCAATGACGAGATATTGCTTTGATTTCGTTTTCCCTATGCTCACATAATAGGCTTCATCGGTTTCGTGAAACACTTCCACATCGTCTTGATGTGGCGTGCCTAACTTGTGTCGGAAAATCTTGTATGGGCGCAAAGCCTCGTCTTTCACACCGTAGAAAAGTGTTTGGTTGTCGCTAGCCCAGACCACATTGCCCGAAGTGTTCGGAATGGTCTCTTCGTGTGTTTCTCCTGTTTCAAGGTCTTTGACGTAGATGGTGTAAATCCTTCTGCTTATGGTATCAACGCTATAGGCTAGCAGCTTGTCGTCTTCGCTGAGACTGATTTCGCCAATTTCAAAGAAAGCGAAGCCTTTGGCAAGTTCGTTGCAGTCGAGCATGATTTCTTCGGGATTGTCCAACGAATGTTTCTTGCGGCAGAAGATAGGGTATTCCTTGCCTTCTTCGTATCGCGTGTAATGATAATAATCCCTGATTTTCACCGGCACGGAATTGTCGTCTTGCTTGATGCGTCCGGTGATTTCGTCAAAAAGCTGTTTCTGAAGCGGTTCGGTGTGCTTCAGGCTTTCTTCTGCATATTTGTTTTCGGCTTCAAGATATTCGATGACTTCGGGATTTTCCCTTTCGTTAAGCCAATAGTAATTGTCGATTCTGGTATGGCCGTGAATGGTCAGTTCGTGCGGTATTTTCTTTGCTTTTGGAGGTGTTGTCATGGCGGTTTTGAAAAAAGAACAGGCAGCCTGAGCCGCCTGTCTGATGGGTGAATGATGTGATTCGTTAGAATGAAAGTGTCAGACCCAAAGTCGGCAGAATAGGCAACTGGTTGACGACTTCACTTGATATGATGTTGACATAGAACACATTGTCTCTGTTGTAGATGTTGGTGACGCTCAGGTCGGCTTCCAGAATGGTGTGTTCGCTGAAATAGAATTTGCGTTTGGCATCGATGTCGAAACGGTGGTAGGTGGGCAGGCGGCCTTGATTGAGGTCTCCGTAAACTATGCCTAAGTCGCCGTTGGTTGTGGTGTAATCGAAGTTGATTCCGTCCTCGAACGAGTAGTGCTCATAGAAGCCTTGGACTTGGGTGAACGGGAAACCCGAACCGAAGTTCCAGCGTCCGCTGAATTCCCATTGACGCTTGTCGCCGGCAGTGTAAGTCACGATGACATTGACGTTGTGACGGCGGTCGAAGTGTGGCTGATAACTTGCCATTTCGATGCCGTTCGTGTTGACTTTTTCGTAGTCTCTGTTGACGAATCCGAGCGCATAAACGGCCCAGATGTACCAACTCTTGTCTTCGTATTTCATGGAAAGGTCGAAACCGTAAGCCTTACCTTTTTCAATCATGAAGTCTTTTTTCAGCAATTCGGCAGTGTGGAAGTCAATGCCTTCAAGTTCGGTTTCCTCGTCGAAAAGCTTGTTGCGGTTGATGTTGGTGAGCTGGTTGAAATCTTTCAGATAGCCTTCAAGGTTCATTGTGAGGTTTTTGCCAAGATCGAATTCGGCACCTAGAACAGCATGCCTGGCTTTCTGCAGATAGCTTGTGATGGCTTCGCCATTGAAGGTCGCTGGCAGATTGTTGATGCCCGAAAGGAATCCGTAGAACAGGTTCACCACGTCGCGGTCGCTGGTGGCTGCCACGAAATTCTGTGAATACAAGCCGGCTGCGGCCTTGATGCGTAGCCTGTCGGTGGCGTTGTATTTGATGGCGAGACGAGGCTCAGGCGACATGCCGCCTTTGTTGACGGATGCGTACCATTGCAGGCGGAAACTCGGTTCAAGCAAAAGTTTGCCCAAAGTGGCCTTGTATTTCACGTAGGCGCCAATTTCGGTAGAATTGTCCTTGTCGTGGATTTTCAGGTTGCCATAGGTGCTGTAGGTGGTGTATTCCGTGGTGTGTCCCAAGACTTCAATACCATATTTTAAAGTGTTTTTGCCAAGGAAATAACTGAAATCGAAGCCCATGTTGAATCCGTTGATGCTGCTGTTGCGCGGCTTGTTGTTGGCTTCTTCCATGAAAGATTTGTAATTTGAATAGGCGATGTTGCCTTCCACCATGACAGGAGCTTTGCCAGGAATGATAAGGAAATTGCTTCCTGCGCCGAATGAGTTCCAGCCGAAATTGGATAGTGACCTGTAGTTGTTCACTTGGTCGTTGAACGAGAATCCGAACAGGTTGAGTTTGCTTCCATTAGGTGCATTCAGTGAGAACTTGCCGTAAATGTCTTGGTAGTTGAATGGCAGTCCGTTTTCGTTGGCATATTTGTAAAGGGTCTTGCTGGTTTGTTCCAAATAGGAGTTTTTTGCCGAAATCACGAAGGTTGCGGCAGCCGATTCGGGAGTCTGGGCCTTTTTGAGAGGTCCTTCCAGCATCACTTTTGCGCCAAAGCAGCTTGCCCCGACTTTTCCGGAAATGCGATTTTTGTTACCGTCGCGGGTCGAAATGTCCATGACGGAGGAAACTCTGCCGCCATATTCGGCACCGAAACCGCCCGTGTAGACATCGGCATTACGGATAATGTCGGTGTCGAAAACGGAGAACAGACCAATGGAGTGGAAGGGATTGTAGACCACCATGCCGTCCAAAATGACTTTGTTTTGGATTGGCGAACCGCCGCGGATGTAAAGCTGACCGCCTTGGTCGCCGGTGAAAATGACGCCAGGAATCACTTGCAGGTATTGCGCTAAATCGGCCTGACCGCCTACGCTCGGAATTTTGGCGATGGCCTTTGGCGTTACGGTGACAACGGATGTCTTGGTCTCGGTGCGCGCCTCAATCTTTTCAGCCGTAATGGTCACTGATTCAAGCAGATGACTGGTTTCTTTCAGGTAATATTTACGGTTGACGACTTGGCTTTTCGACAAGGTGAAATTTTCGCTGATGGTGTCGTAGCCGACAGTCGTAATCATCAAAGTGTATTTTCCGTCGGGAATGCGCGTGATGTTGAAATAGCCGTTTTCGCTTGTCGTGCTGCCTATGGTCGTGCCTTTCAGATAGACGTTGCAGAACATGACAGGCTCGCCAGTCGATTCTTCATAAACGAAACCTTTGATGCTGTTGTCTTGGGCGAAAATTGCGGAAATTGAGAATAAGGATAGGATTGCTGTTATTGCGATTCTCGATAAATTTCTGTGTAGCATTTCTTTATAGTCTTGATAATAAATAAGTTGCAAATACCGATAAAGGCAGAGACATTCTACCATTTTAAGGAAATGCAAAGTAAAGAAAAATAACCGAAACTTGGACTATAAAACTGGACGAATTGTGTGAAATCTATCGGAAAGAAGTCGTGCCGTTAAGAGTTATGGAAGTGCAAAGAATAGAATCATCATGCCTGGAAGATTGCTCAGAATATGTACGGCAATTGAAGCAAAGATTGTGTAGCGTACTCTGATGTAGCCTGCGAACATTCCGAATGCCACTTTGTTCAGCAAATAGATTAGCACATATATTGCTATTGCAAAGGAAGTGATTTGCCCCGCATAATTGGAGATGTGCAAAAAACCGAAAAGGAATGCGAAAACATAGAAAACCACGCCAAACCGAACTCTTTGCAAAGGTTTTGTTAGGAGATAACCTAAAATGAAACCTGCTGCTATTGAAATAGATAGCCTAAGACATAGGTGCTGACCTGAATAAGTTTGGCCGGCAAATATTGGCAGATATTTGGAAATGTACCAGCAAATTACTGAAAACGAAATCATGAAAATGAATCTGCTTCTTTTCAGAGGTAATCGGAAAGCAAGCTCTTCCAAGGCGGGCGCAATAAATGCAATGAACCAGAATGGAAGTCCCGATTCTTTCAGATTGCTAAGTGAGTTCTCAGGCGCGATTCCTGCCAAAGCAAACGGAACCATCACTATGATGAATAGTCCTTCCATGAGTATGTAAAACAGAATGAGGCTCTTAATCGAAGCCGAATCCTCTTTTGCAATGCTTTCGGTCGGGTGCTTGAAATAGGCGAATAGTTTTTTCATTGGACGGGAATTTGTGTGTTATGTTTTATTTGCTGTAGAGACGTTGCGTGCAACGTCTAAAATTGTTTCCTTGATAAAATGTGAGAGACGTTGCACGCAACGTCTCTACATGCCCGATTATCAATATCTTTCTACTGAAATGTCCGAAACGCCACATTCCAGATTGATGACAATCTGCTGCTCGGTCTGACCGAAATTGTCGGTTTGGTAGACACCTTTTTCTATTTTCTGGAATCCAGCGAAATCCTTGCCTGTGATGGCGGAATCAAGCGTGATCTTGCAACCTACATTGGCAGGAACCTCGATGTCGATGTCCGAAACGCCCGATTCGATGTTCATGGTGGTGTGCTGGCCTTTGTCGCCGAGGCGGATGTCCATGTCGCACACGCCGCTCTCAATGTTGATGTTCCCGACCTTGTAGGGCATGAAGTCGAAATCGCAGTCGGCGGCTCCCGTGCTGATGGTGAAATCCCAGGTCGGGAAGTCGCTCAAAGCGACATAGAGTTTGTTTTCGGTCCTGCCGTTGGTGTTTTTCGTCTTGCCTTTTCCCGTGAGGAATACATTGGCTTCTTCGTCGAGTTTCTCCACGCGGAAATCGTATTTTGCGAAATTGCTTTCCGAATTCACCTTGATTAGTTCGGCAGATGGATTCCCGATTTCGAGCTCGCCTGCACCGAAGTCGATGTTCAATGTGGCTTTCGTGAAGGCTTCGTATGGTTCCGAAAACTGCTGTGAATAAGGACCATCGTCAAATTTGTCATCGCTGTCGTTGTCGTAATCGTCATCGTCGTCCCAATCCCAGTTTGAACTGCTGAACCAATTGCCCCAACGGTTCCTTTCGGGATGGTTTTTAGCTTCATTCTGGTAAAGAAGAACGCCTGCACCGAGGGTGACAAGCAGCAAAATGGCTTTTAAAAGATCCTTGACCGGAAGGATGGCGATGCCTAAAAAGATGAGCAGCAAAGGCCACAGACGCAATGCGATTTGCCAGCTGAACGATATGGTGCCCAATGAGGCTAACAAAGCCACCACACCGATAAAAAGAATGATGATGCCTAAGAATAAGTTTCTGCTTTTCATTGTTTTGTCTTATTTGAAAGTGGAACGATAAGGAGCAAACCTAAGGCGATTAAGATAACAGGCCAATAGGTGCGCCAGTTGAATTGCGGCAGAAGATTGCCAAGAAGGAAAAGCAAGCCTAAAACGATGAGCGTGAGGCCGCCGATGAGGCCACCTTTGCCGTTTTTAGGTGTTTCGGCCGCTTGGTTTGCAAACTGTTGCGGCTGCGCATCGCGGTTGGCTGGCATGGCAATCCACATAATGCAGTAGATGAGCAGTCCCGAACCGGCGCAGAGGAAGATGACGGCAAACAGCACCCTGACTAAGGCTGTGTCGATGCCGAAATAATCGGCCAAACCCGAGCAAACGCCGCCAAGGACCTTGTTGTGGGTGTTCCTTTGAAGTTTCTTTGAGTTCTCCATTTGGTATTTGAAATTTAAAGATTTAATATTTAAGATTTAAAGATTTGAGGTTTTCGGTTTTCGGTTTTCAGTTGACCGATAACCGATAACTGAAAACTGATAACCGATAACCGATAACCAATAACATTATACGCATAAGTGTTCAATTTGTTACAATGATGGCGCAAATATCGCAAACTTTTTGGAGCTTTTGCAAATTATTTAGGGTTGTAACCTTGCAAGTCGGGAGAAAACCGTATTTTTGGAAGTCATAATCTTTTGCAATGAGACGTTTGCTTTTTATCATCATATCCGCTTTGTTTCCGTTGATGGCTTTTGCTCAAAATGGAAATGTTGGTGCTGATTGCCAATTGAATGAATCTGCTTTTGAAGCAGCGTATAAGGCTTTTCCACTGATTCCGAAAGGTCTGCTGGAAGCGGTTTCGTTCACCAATACGCATTGCCATCATCTGACCGATGCCGACTACACTTTCGATGATTCGGCGGCCATGCCGCGCGCATACGGCTTGATGGGCTTGGTGAAAAATGGCAAAAACTATTTCAGGGAGAATCTTTTTACGGTGTCGCAACTTTCTGGAATCGAGGTCGGTGAGGTGTTGGAAAGCCCAAGTGCAAATGTCATGGCGTATGCTTCGGCTTTCGCAAAAATCTATGATGGCAAAGGAATGAAATCTTGCCTTTTGGCCGTTTCCGAACTCTCGGAATTGCCGATGGGGGAGGAAAAGGATGTTTTCCCGATGAATGTGATGCTCTATTCCGTCTGCTCGTTTCTGAATGACGAAGTAATGGCGGAACGATTTGATTTTCAGAAATATGACATTGATTTAAAATCCGTCTTCGGCGATGATTTGCCGTTTTTGTCGGCCAAAGGTCTCAGGGTTTCGGGCGAATCGGATTACCCGAATGCCATTTGGAATCCGGCGCCGGAGTGCAATTTTGGCGAACGGACGAATCCCGTCAGCGGTGTCGTGATTCATTATACCGAAGGTTCTTACGCCGGTTGCATCAGTTGGTTCAAGAATTGCGATGCGCAGGTCTCGGCACATTATGTCATCCGTTCTTCCGATGGTCAGGTGACGCAAATGGTGCGCGAGGCCGACAAGGCTTGGCACGCCCGCAGTGCGAATGCCTATACCATTGGCATTGAGCATGAAGCGTATGGCGACATTGTCAGCTATTTCACCGATGCCATGTACAAATCTTCGGCTGATTTGGTGCGCGACATCTGCTCGCGTTATGAGACGATTGACGGTCATCGCACTTTTTACCGCGATACACTCGACAGTGGTATCCGTTTGAATGAAGGTTTGCATAGTCTGGGCGGCGAGTCGGCTTGCACCAAAATCCGTGGCCATCAGCATTATCCCGACCAGTCGCACACCGACCCAGGCCCGTATTGGAATTGGAACTATTACTACAAACTTATCAATCAAGGCACTGCGGTAACGGTTTTGGAAGGCGAACAGGGCGAGTTGAACCACAAAAACTATGGCGACGATGAACGCAAATTGTGGGTGATTCGCGGTCCTGAAGGCTCAAGGATTCAAATTGATTTCAAATCGTTCCGTCTTGAAACCGATTACGATTTCCTTTGGATTTATGATGGTGAGGATGAGTATGCACCGAAAATCGGGCGATGGAACACGAAATCGCCGGGAAGTGTTGTCGCTTCGGGCAATGTGATGTGCATCGAGTTCCGCTCCGATTGTGCCACAAATGCAGCAGGTTGGGAAGCGAAATGGGAGGCGAAGTTCCCCGAGCCGCCCGAGCCGGAGCCTGCTGTTGGCGTGTATCCGAATCCTGCCAATGATTTCATCCGCATCCATGTTGACGGGCAAGGCTTTTATGGTGCTTCTCTTTATGATGTGTGTGGCCGCGAAGTCGTGCCGAATGTGCGTTTTGTGAAAGAGACGGCAATCGACCTCAGTTCGTTGCGCCAAGGCGTGTATTTCCTTTATTATGGCAAGGCTTTTGAAAATAAGCAAGTGGTTAAGATTGTGAAAGTTAAGTAAAATAAGAGAATCTATTTTGAATAATTCGTTTTTCGTATCAAAAGATTTTGTATCTTTGTGCCAAATGAATTTTTGAATTAAAAGATACACATTAACAAATGGAGAAATTATTGTTACTAGGCGATGAAGCCATTGCTCAAGGCTTTATCGATGCAGGCGGCAGCGCGATAAACAGCTATCCAGGCACGCCTTCAACCCAGATTACAGATTACGTCAGAAACTCAAAGGAAGCCAAGGAACTTGGTATCAAGGCCAATTGGTGCGCTAACGAAAAGACGGCTCTCGAAGCCTCTATCGGTGTGGCTTACGCCGGCAAACGTGCCATGACTTGCATGAAGCACGTCGGCCTGAACGTGTGCGGCGACCCATTCATGAACTCGGCCATCATCGGCACGAAGGGCTTGCTCATCGTTGTCGCCGACGACCCGAGCATGTTCTCGTCGCAGGACGAACAGGACAGCCGTTACTACGGTCACTGGGCCATGATTCCAATGCTGGAACCATCAAACCAGCAGGAAGCCTACGACATGGTTCACTTCGGCTACGAACTGAGTGAAACCCTCGGCACACCAGTGCTTTACCGCATCCCTACCCGTTTGGCTCACAGCCGTTCAGGTATCGTGCGCAAGCCGGTCCGCAAGCAGAACGAAATCAGTGAACCTGCTGATGCCAAGTCGTTTGTGCTGCTCCCAGCCAATGCAAAACGCCTTTACAGAAACTTGATCGACAAGCAGCCGAATTTCATGAAGGCTTCTGAAGAATCAGGTTACAACAAGTATTTTGAAGGCGAAAACAAGAAATTGGGTATCATCACAACGGGTATCGCTTACAACTATCTGATGGAAAACTTCGCCGATGGCAAGTGCCCTTATCCGGTTGTGAAGGTCACGCAATATCCTTTGCCATACAATATGATCAACAGGCTGTATGACGAATGTGACGAAATCCTCGTCCTCGAAGACGGTCAGCCGTTCGTTGAAGAACAGGTGAAGGGTTTCCTCGGCAAAGGCAAGAAAGTCATGGGCCGTTTGGACGAAACCATCCGCCGCGATGGCGAACTGAATGCCGAAAAGGTGGCTAAGGCTCTCGGCATGAAGGCCGCTGGCGAATACACGGTTCCTGAAGTTGTCGTCAATCGTCCTCCGGCGTTGTGCCAGGGTTGCCCTCACGTCGACAGCTACACGGCTTTGAACGCTGTCATGGCTAACCACAAGGGCGGCAAGGTGTTCGGCGATATCGGCTGCTACACTTTGGGCTTCAACATGGGTGCTATCCAGACCACTGTTTGCATGGGTGCTTCCATCACCATGGCTAAGGGTGCTTCCGAAGTCGGCATCTTCCCGGCAGTTGCAGTTATCGGTGACGGTACTTTCGGTCACAGCGGCATGACAGGCCTGCTCGACTGCGTCAACGAAAAGGCTAACGTAGTCGTCATGATTCTCGATAATGACATTACGGCTATGACAGGCGGTCAGCCTTCATCGGCCAACAACAAGTTGCGCCAGATTTGCGAAGGCTTGGGCGTTGCTCCTGAACATATCCGCGACATCAATCCGCTGCCAAAATTCCATGAAGAGAACGTGAAGATCATCGAAGAAGAAGTCAACTACAATGGCGTTTCGGTCATCATTCCTCACCGCACTTGCTTGGTGGAACTCAAAAAGCATCTGAAGAAATAAGTGTTGAACCTTTAAATTTTGAATGAAATGAAAAAAGACATTATATTGTGTGGCGTTGGTGGCGATGGTATCGTTTCTGTCGCAAAGATTATTTCCGATGCAGCATTGAATATGGGCATGAACCTGAAACAGTCTGAAATTCACGGCATGTCACAGCGTGGCGGTTCGGTATTCTCACATCTGAGACTCTCCGACAATGAGATTTTCGCCGATGTCATTCCTGAAGGTCAAGCCGACATCATCCTGTCGAGCGAACCGATGGAATCACTCCGTTATCTGCCTTGGCTGAATAAGGAAGGTTGGATCATTACCAACTCCGACCCGTTCGTCAACATCAAGAATTATCCTGAAATGGAGAAGATTGAAGCCGAACTGAAGAAGTTCCCTCATGTGGTCTCCTTCAATGCCAACGAAATCGCCAAGCAGATTAAGGCCCGTTCAAACATGGTGCTTTTGGGCGCTACCGTTCCTTACCTCGGCATCGAACTGAGCAAGGTCGAAGAAGCCATTGCCCATATCTTCGGCAAGAAAGGTCAGGAAGTCGTCGATGTGAACATTCAGGCTGTCCGTGCTGGTTATGCACAGGCAACTGGAAAATAATTTGTCATTCTGACAATATAAACGCGATGTATTCGTATAATAGAGACGTGGTCTTGCTGCGTCTCTATTATCAATTAATTAAATAAGGTGTCATGAGTCATAAGAGAATATTGTGGGGGAGGGTGTTCCTCTTCTTGGTTTTGCCGATAATCCTGATTGTTGCTGTCATTATTCTTTGCTGCCGAGCCTGTGAGCATCGTGGCGAAGAGGTGTATGTAGAACCGGAAGAGGAAGTCGTTGCCGAACCTCAGTATTTGTATGGCATCTGCATCGACTCGATGTATGTTGAGGAAGGAAAGGTTGAATCGGGACAGTTCCTCTCCACTTTGCTTTGTTCGAAAGGAGTTGATTCGCAAGTCGTTGAGCATATCGCCCGTGAGGAACGCGATGTGTTCGATGTCAGCAAGATGCGTGCTGGCAACAAATATACCTTTTTAATGACGAACGACACCTTGCAAACGCCATTGTTTTGGATTTATGAAATCGATTACCGAAATACCGCAGTTTTCAGCCTGACCGATTCGCTGACGGCATGGCGCATCGAAAAGGATATTGATGTGAAAATCGAGCGCACTTCGGGAACGATTACCTCGTCCTTGTGGAATGCGGTCGTCCAAAATGGCGGCGACCCAGCATTGGCTGTGAAGCTTTCCGACATTTACGCCTGGACCATCGACTTTTTCGGTATTCAGGAAGGCGATGCTTTCGATGCCGTTTATGAACGTAAGTATGTGGAAGACAAATCCATCGGTCTGGGTGAGGTCTATTTCTGCAATTTCGTTCATGTTGGCGACACCATCTGCGCGGTTGCCTTTGAGCAGAATGACAAGACGGAATATTTCAACGACAAGGGCGAAAATCTCCGCAAGGCATTCCTGAAGGCTCCGTTGAGCTACAGCCGCATCAGTTCCACTTTCAGCAACAGTCGTTTCCATCCTGTCTATAAATACTATCGTCCGCATCATGGCGTCGATTATGCCGCTCCGGCAGGCACGCCAGTCTACAGCATTGGTGATGGTGTGGTTGTTACCAAGGCCTATCAGAAAGGTGGCGCTGGCAATTATTTGAAAATCAAGCATAACGATACCTATACCACAAGTTACATGCACTTGAAGGGTTATGCCAAAGGCATTACCCAAGGCTGCCATGTGAAGCAAGGTCAATTGATTGGTTATGTGGGAAGTACGGGTGCGTCAACAGGCCCGCACTTGGATTTCCGTGTCTTTAAGAACGGCACCCCGATTGACCCATTGAAAATGGATTCGCCACCCGCCGACCCGATTCAAAGTTCAAATAGGGAACTGTTTGACAAGGTTGTCAAGTATTGGAAAGATGCTCTTGAAAATGACGGGCCGTTGGAGCCATATCACGAGGAGGTGCCTGTCGTTGATTCCTTGCAGATGCTTATGGATTCAATACAGCAGTCCGAACATCCATAACGGTATTTTGTTGTTGTGGCGAAAAAAAAGACTTTGTAAAGTCTAAATTTTGCAAAAAAAAGACTTTGTAAGATTTATTTTCTGACAAAAAAGAACTTTCAAAAGTCTTTTTTTTAGAAAAAACGATCATTTAGGGTCTTTTTCTGTTTCTTCCGTTTCTTCTTCTTTCACTTCTTCGACCACGACTTTTCCTTTCTTCACCTTGATTTTCTTCTTGATACGGATTGGCGTGATGAGCAGAAGCAGGAAGATCTCCAAGGCATATTTGTACCATGGGAATGGACCGGAAATGATGAGTTGGAAAATGATGAGCAAAATGGTGGCACTGACGAAAATGGCTTTGCCGATGCGCTTTTTGCGGAAAATCTGTATCAAGCTGAAAACCAGCAACCCGCAAAATACGAATTCACCTATCAGGATGATGAGGTCTGACGACATGCTGCCTAAATCCTTTTCGTCGCCGAGGTAATAGGAATCGAGGGAATAATGGTAGAGGCACAGGGTGATGGTCTCGTAGATGAAAAGCAGACCGTAATAGGTGATAGCGAAACTCGCTGCCAGTTTCATGGCTAAGGTGAGTTCCGGCTTTAAGTTGAAAATGCGGCCGTCAGATATTTCCTTCTTGGTTGCCATTGTTGATTTGCTCTAATCGTTTGAAAAACAAATAATAAAGTAAGATGAATAAGATGGCTGACAATAAGTCGGAAGTAAATGCGGAAATGGCTTGCAAAGGATATACAAATACCGATGCGTTGATTAAAATGCAGATTTGTGAAATGGAATAGATGTGAAATCCGATTTTGTCGAGTTTGAACATCTTCAATACGCCAACAAGCGAACCAACGTAAAGGATGAAGAGGAAAAGGTAATAGGTCGGATTGATGCTAGCCGTGATGTTGAGGCTCTCCATAAAAGCATCCATCGTTTCCCCGTTCATGTTGGATAAGAAAGGTGCCATGACTTCCTCAAATTGTCCTGTCTCTATCATTTCCTTCATCATCGGCGCACCTAAGTAGCCTAAGATGGCGCTGAATATCTGAAAACAGGCGTTGATGAGCGACAGAATAAGGAAAAATGTCATGCCGCCGGGCCGTTTTACGGGCTGTTGGTTGCCAATTTGATTGTTGTCGTATGTTTCCATTTCTCTGTAGAGACGCGATTATCGCGTCTGATTGATTTATAATGCACGGGCGGTTGAGAGACGCGATGAATCGCGTCTCTACCATTCCCGCATGAAATTATTTGTTCATCAATTCGTCGAAATTCAAGGCGTATTCCTTCACGAATTTCACCGATTTGGCGATTTCGGTATACATCACCTTGTCGATTCTCACGAATTCCACATTCTTGCGGTATTCGGCGACGAATTTTTCGATGGTTTCTGACGATTTCAGAGGTCTTCTGAATTCCAGTGCCTGTGCAGCGTTGAAGAGCTCGATGGCAAGAATGCGCTCGAGGTTTTCGGCAACGCGCAAAGCCTTGGTGGCGGCATTGGCGCCCATGCTTACATGGTCTTCCTGGCCTTGTGACGACTCGATGCTGTCGACTGAAGCTGGGCAGCAGAGCTGCTTGTTCTGGCTGACGATGGAAGCGGCTGCATATTGTGGAATCATGAAGCCTGAGTTCAGACCTGGTTCTGCAACGAGGAATGAAGGCAGTTCGCGCTTGCCGCTAATCAGTTGGTAAACGCGGCGTTCGCTGATGTTGCCGAGTTCGCTCATGGCGATGGCCAAGAAATCCAAGGTGATGGCAAGAGGCTGGCCATGGAAGTTGCCGGCTGAAATGACGAGGTCTTCGTCAGGGAAGATGGTCGGGTTGTCGGTGACAGCGTTGATCTCTTCGCTGAAGACGGAAGCCACATAGTCGATGGCGTCTTTCGATGCACCGTGAACCTGAGGCATGCAACGGAACGAATAAGGATCCTGAACGTGTTTCTTCTCTCTTGAGATGAGCTGGCTGCCTTTGGTGAATTCGCGGACGCGCTTTGCTGTGACAATCTGTCCGTTGTGGTGACGGATTTGATGCACTTGGTCGTAGAAAGGCTCAATTCTGCCGTCGAAGGCTTCCAGTGAAACGCAACCGATGAGGTCGGCTAAGTAACTGAGGCGGAAGGCTTTCAACAGGACGTAGGTGCTGTAGCTGCTCATGAACTGGGTGCCGT
>CALGBV010000315.1 GCA_937884015.1 uncultured Bacteroidales bacterium | reverse complement strand
ATGAATTAGAGTTTGTCGTAAATAGAAGCGCAAATGTAGAAAAAACAATTTTTGATTGACAATATTTTTTTGTAAAAAATGAAATTTGATTGACTATTAGAAACAAAAAGGGCGGCATACCCTTAACTGCCGCCCCCAAATTAACGATTTAATTGGATTTTACTGAAGTTTGAAATTGACAGGCAGGTTATACACCACCCTGACGGCTTTGCCGCACTGACGGCCAGGCGACCATTTCGGCATGGCTTTCACCACGCGCATGGCTTCCTCGTCGCAGCCCGCACCGATGCCACGGAGCAACTCGACATTTGAGATGGAACCATCAGGCTCAACAATGAAGGATATGAACACACGGCCTTGCGTCCCGGTTTCGCGTGCCAGCTGCGGATACTTGACGTTCTTAGAGATGAACTCCAAAAGCTTCAGTTCGCCGCCTGGAAATTCAGGCATGATTTCGGCAACACGAATCGGCGTGGCTTCAACGATGTCTTCATCATCGATTTCGACGGTAACAAAATCAGGAATCGCCTCATTTTGACTGACAGTGGCTTCGATGTCGAAATCGTCTTCCACGTCTTCCCCATTGTCGACGATTTCCATTTGAATGGCGACTTGCGACCTTTCAATGGGCTTCGGCTTTTCCTGAACGGTAATAGGTATGAAATCATCCACTTCAACAATCTGTCTATTGCCGACAGTGCTGACTTCCTTTTTTTCGTAGTCTTTTGTTTCAAAGACCATCCACGCGACGGCCAAGCTAACGATGAGACCGATTTGCGTGAACATCAACCTGCTTTTTTCGAGGTTGGCTTTCTGTGATTTTTTTGTTTCCATAATGCAAAGTTTAGTCATTCCTGCGAAGGCAGGAAAAGGGTTCTCTTTACATTCATTACGGAATTTTGGCCTGATTATTGTATGGATTTTGAACTTGCAACGTTGCAACCCAAATCCATGTCAACGAACAATTCTACATTTGCAGCGTTAAACGAAATGAAAGGACAAACAATGAACAAGAAACTTTATCGTTCGATTGCGAACAAAAAACTCTGCGGCGTTTGCGGAGGCATCGGTGAATACTTCGACCTGGATCCGACTTTAATCCGTATTCTTTGGATTATTTTTGCCCTTGTTGGCGGCTGCGGCCTGTTGGCCTACATCATCTGCGCCATCGTCATGCCAACCCAAAATCAACTGCCGAACCCGTAAGGATTTTCACGAACAAAAACCTTTGAACCATAAAAACACGCCGGGCAAGTCATGTGTCCGGCGTGTTTATATTGGGATTCGAAGTACATGACAAAATCTGAAAGACATCAGATTTAGGAAAACAGATAAATATTGACAATAATATACTTTTAGACCCCAAGTTGTTTTTTGGAAACAAATGCTATGCATTACCTCACTGCGTATCGGTGAATATTCATTTCAACG
>CALGBV010000314.1 GCA_937884015.1 uncultured Bacteroidales bacterium | reverse complement strand
GGGCAAATCAGATCTTGAAGGATTATCTCTTGCGGGGATACGCCATTAACACAAGGCTGGAGGCTTTTGAGCAACGTGTTGATAAGGAACTATTCGATCATGAACAGAGAATTCGGAAAAACGAAGAACAAATAGGATGAATCAGAACGACATAATTCATATAAAGGATAAGGTTGAGCGGCTCTTTAATGATGCCATTAAAGGAATCGTCAAGGGGAAACCCATATCGATTGGGATGCTGACACCTGACGGACGGCAGTTTTTGGAAGAGCTGTCATCTTTAGAATTCAAGGAAAGAGTCGATTTCGTGTTGAATCCTTCTGATTTGGCACATATACATAAAGAACATTTTGGCGAAAATGAAAAAGATTGCGGGAACAACATACCATTGTCTACCAACGATATACGAAATATGGTTGATGTCATATTATCACCTGATTATGTTGTGTATTTAGGGGAAAAAAATAGGGGGAAAAAATTTGCCTTTTTATCAGCTAGTGATAAAGGTGCCTACAATCTGATTGAAGTATATGGAGATAGAAGGGGGAATTTGACGGCAAAGACATTCTACCAAACGAAAAAAGGCGTATCCCAACGTGCAATAATTCTAATAAAATCCCTGCACTCTACGTCCGAAACGGATGGGGCAACCTTATCGCCTGCAAAAGTACCACAATTATTTGATTTGCCAACAGATTAAGGATAAATTTTGCGATACAGTTCCGCATCTGGGCGAATCAAGTTTTGAAGGACTATCTTTTGCGAGGCCTGACTGCTCAAACAAGGACAGACAAAGCGAAAAGATTGTGACAATAAAAGGCGACTCGTTGAGCCGCCTTTTATTGCTAAAAACAATATGATTAAAGTCTTACTCTTTCACGATTCTTCCTTGCAGTGTGCCGTTTTCAGTGTTGATGCTGTAGAAGTAGATGCCAGCGTTGAGGCTGCTGCCGTCGATGACAAACTCGGTGGTCTCGCTGCAATTCATGGCCTTGCTGATGACCTGTTCGCCAAGAACATTGAACACGCTGATTGAAGCGCTGCCATTGACAGCTTCTGCCGCATTGATGCGGACTTCATTAGTGAATGGGTTTGGATAGACGGTGTGAGTGAGGGTGTTGGTTTCGGCGACGGAAGTGTTGTCTACAATATAGAACAGATTTTGTAATTCCTGTTCTTGAAGGTTGCCTTCCTCATCGGTGAGAATAAATTTCACAGTAACCCATTCGTTATGGGCTTTTCCTATCAGTTGCGACAAATCGACTTCGTAGAAATTGCCATAGTTGATATGGAACATTGCTTCGTTTTCAGCAAATTCAAGTGGCTGATATTCGCTGTCGGCAGTCTTGTAATAAAGCTCAATGTTTGGTGCTTCTTCATAAACCATTTTCATGCTACTCATGAAATCGACATGGAAATCTCCACAAGCGAAATTCATTTTACCATCGTAATTCACTTCAATAACTTCTTCATTTTCGCTGTTCATAACTTGCAAAAGTGTAAGTGTTGGCGGAACACCGTCTGCCTTTCTCATGTCGTATGCGATGTGTGTTATGTTGGCCTTTTCAACACCATCAACAACAAGATTATCGTTTGTGATGTCGTATTCGACAGTGGCGGCATCCATAAAGTTCATCATCATAATATTTTGCAGATACACACTGTCGTTGAAGAACTCTTCGCCATTGTAGGTGATTCTCAAGATGCGGTCTTCGTCTTTCATTCTTTGCAGACCACCTTCTCCCAAGTAACCTGTCAAACCGCCAAAGAAAGGAGCACCGTATGGGCTGTTGCTTTCGTTCACTGAAACAGCATGCTGATAGAGAATAGGAGTTCTGTAGCCGAATGTCAATGTGCTTTCCGGATTGTAGGAATACATTGCAGGAGTGAATGGGAAATGTTCTGGATAACTTCCCTCGTAGAGACCTGTGTTCAAGAACATTCCGTATGGTTCGCGCACCATTTGTCCGTCATCATTCAAAGCGTATGGGAATGGAGCTAAGGCATCAATGAAGTTTTGATGCAGATCTGCTGGATGAAAGCGGTCAAAACTTTCATAAATCATGGAAGAAACAGCAAATTTCATTGCAGTGCCTCCAACCGTCAAAGGTTCACTGCTGGTTTTTGCATTTGTGACAACTGTCAATGGCTTTGAAGGGTCAAAAGTTTGGTCTATATACATGCTGCAGTTGTACATCCATTCTTCCGGATAAGGGCCATAATTATAGCAAATCAATGAAAAATAGGCGCTGTCGGGATTGTTGATATTGAAGTATTCCTCATGCGAAACTAATTCTTCCGGATCATTGGAAGAATTGATTACACCATCAATTCCATTGGTTAGGGTTGGAAATTGAATAAAGTATGCCTTTTGGTCTTCAACCGCAAAACTAATAGTGTTATAAATGGTGCTTCTTTCTCCGAAATTATTGAAAAAAACTCTTGTGTTATTTTGCATATTAGGATCTTCAATAAAACAATCCTTTTTCATACTCCATGTTCCATGACTCATTACAAAATTTGTTGCAAAATCATAATAATAAGAAGTGATGGGCAATTCTGAAATAGCGGTTCCGCTCTCATTAAACCCGTCCAAATGAATGTAATTTGTAGCTTCACTCAGCGAGGGATTGAATATTGTGTTTTCAGAAACTTCAAATTGATCATATGCAAGCAGTATAGGATACATGTAGTCGTCAGTGTGACCAAACACAACAATATCATATCTGCCTTCAGAAACTTCCTGCTCAAATGGGCCATCCCAACCATCTTGGAAAAACTCATAACCTTCGTCATTATTGACAATGATTTGTTCCCAGTTACCTTCAGGAGCGATGGTCAGCGTGTAAGTAGCCCTGCCCTCAGTAAGGATGGGATTGTTTTTGCCTTTTGTGGTGACAACGATGTTGTTTCCAACCTTCTTGACAATCTGATTGTCAGATGCCTGAATTGTGCTCAAATAAGTTGTGCCATCACCAATCTGGCAGCGGTTTTGAGCCTTTGTCTCTATGGCGCCTATTAATAAGGTCGCCATAAGCAATGCGAAAAATTTCTTCATTTTTGATAGATTTAGGTTAATAATCCGTGATTTTTAAAATTTTCGGCAAAAGTAAAGCCTTGTCAAAAAATGTCAAGCGAATCACGGTTTATTAAAGGTGAATGGAGCACAAAAACAGGTGAATATAAGGTGACAACCGTATTCAAACCATTGTTTATCAATATTTTGAAAGAAAATCAAAAAGCGAGTCGTTAGGGTTGCTTATTCCCAGTTTCCGTCTCAATCTGCTGCGTGCAGCTTTCACGCTATCGGCACTTATCCCGGTCATTTCGGCCACATCTTTTACATTCAGATTGTTTTTGATGTATGCACAAAGGCGAAGGTCGTTGGCAGTCAGGTTGGGAAAATCAGCCTGCAACTTTCTGTAAAAATCAGGATGGACTTGGGTGAAATAAAAATCAAAGTCTTTTTCCGAACCATCGTCAATGATGTTTTTCAATTCGCGAATAGCTGATTCAACTGCGTTGGGATTGTCTTTTGGGTTGTTTGAAAAATAAGTCAACTTGGTTACAACATCCTGAAGGACTTGATTAAGGTGAATTTGTTCCATCGTTTTTGAGGTCACTTCACGGTTGCGAGTATCGAGGACTGCTGCTGTGGTTTCAAGTTTTCTTTTTCGGTTAAGCATAATGATTACGATAACCAACGTACCAACTACCAACAGGAATGCAAGCAACAGGATGATGAAAATATGGCGCTGTTGCATGGCTGCTTTCTGATGTTCATATTGTTGTTCCAAAGACAATGTTTCTTTCTGGTATTTCAGCATCTGAACTTTTTCAACATTTTCCCTGTTGTTGATGGTATCTGTCAGTACATTGAAATATCTCAAATTCTCCACTTCCTGTTCGTATGCTCCCATGTTTTCAAGAATGTCCGATTTCAATTTCACAGCATACCATTCAACATCCACCAAGCCAGCCGATTTTGCCACATCAATGGCATCGTTAATGGTTCCAAGTGCCAAGTCGTATTGTTTCAAACCATTCAAAACATCAGCACGATGAAGCAATCCTGTTGCAAACAACGCTTTGTCGCCAAACTTACCCATGTTGTCTTCTGCTGCATCCAAATTGTCGATGGCTAAATCCCAAAGTCCAAGATCCATATAACCGACTGCTTTTACCTGATAGGCACTAATGAGCTGATATCCGTCATCAGCATTCATTTTTTCTAAACCGTTGACGTAACGAATGACCGAATCAGCATAAAAAAATGCGGAATCATATTGCTGAGACATTCTGTAGGAAGATGCTATATTAAGGACCATTTTTAAATCAAACGACTCGTTGAGGATTGTTTTGAATGCAACTATGGCATCATCAAATTTTTCCAAACGCATCAGCAATGCACCAGTATTACCAAAAAATGCCTTTTTCTGTTTGTCAAATCCCCATTTTTCAACAATTGCCATTCCCTTATCAATATTCTCCTGACACTCAGGAAACAAGTTGTTCCTGAAATATACTCCACTTTTGGCCAAGTATATTCTTGCTAACAAAAGTTGTGAGATTTCATTTTCTCGCAGCGTTTCTGTAATGCGCTGAGCTTCGTTAATATGAATGAGAAATTCTGTATTGTCATAATTCTCATAGGCACACAGCGATTTGTAATAATGACTTTTTGCCATCCAATAATTATCTCGAATGCTATTGGCAACATCCACTAAATCATTTATATATCCTGCGGCATCGGTAATTTTATGCTCGTCAAAATAGAACATGATGACATCATCAAGAGCCTTGGCACGTTTCGAATCTGTGCCTCGAAATTCCTTCAGCTTCGCCATCAGGCTATCCGGCACACGAAACTCATCATCTTGTGCCCAAAGGGGAAGACCAAGCAAGGTGAAAAGGAAGAACAATATAGAGCGTAATAAAGATTTCATATCCGTATCAACCAATTGTCATATTCAACTAATATGGTTGCAAAAGTACATAATTAAATGAATTAGGTGGAAAAAACGGATGTTTTCGGTTCTCCCAACAGCGATTTATACGGGGAAGGCCGTCAAAATAGGATTGGAACCTTACACATGACGGCACAAAACGCATTTGTCACTTTTCCGTCCACAGCCGAAAAATAGCTTTTATCGAAAAAAAACAAATAAAAAAGAAAAAGTTTAGCAAAAACTAAACCAATTCAAAATAAATGTGTATTTTTGCCGCATGAAATTTGAAAGCAAACATAATGCTCATGAAAAGCTGCATGAAGAGAATGTCGGTCTTGAAGCTCTGGAGGAGCGTGGCGACAGTGCCGTTTTGCGTCGCCGGAAGGTATGGAAACAAATGTGCAATGCCACCTATCCAATTGTCAGGTCTGTTTTGCATGGTGTGCAAAGGTACCTTGCAAATTGTCGGAAGCGCATTGCAAGCTGTGCAAAGGCACCTTGCAAATTGTCAGAAGCACATTGCACGTGTGCAAAGGCGCCTTGCGAATTGTCAGAAGCACATTGCACGTTGTGCAAAGGCACCTTGCAAATTGTCAGAAGCGCATTGCACGTTGTGCAAAGGTACCTTGTAAATTGTCAGAAGTCCATTGCAAATTGCAAGAGTCGCTCTCATTATGCAGTGAATCAAGAAATTAAAGGTGGTAACAGCCGTAAGTGTTACACAATATTATGATGAAGTTCAATTCATTAAACGGCCGGGCGCAGGTATCGGAGATATCCGCCGTAGCCAGTAGGTTGGACAGCCTGCTTGAGAACAAGTGTCCGAAATCAAATGATTATCTCGCCAACGCCGTGTCGGATTTCCACAATCTGACTGTGCTTATCGTCGAGAAAATGAACAGCAAGGTGAAGTCGAATTATGCCGGTCTCGACCTTGAACGCCGCGATTGCATCAGTTCGCTGGCGCAGTTCCTGAAGAGCTTCAGAAAGTCGTCGGATGGAACCGTGAAAGCCAACGCGATGGTGGTGTATGATGTCTTCCAAGGCTACGGAACCCGTATGCTCAGAAAAGGCGTCGACGGCTTGACAGGTATGATCGACTCCCTGCTCATCGACTTTAACGCACCGAATGTCCAGACTGCCATTGGAGCAGTGCCTGGACTCGCCGAACGTATCGAGGCCTTGCGCACGGTTCATGAGCGCTTCAAGGAAAGCCGCGTGAACTACCAACTGGAGCGCAGCCTTCTGCTGAAGTCGGAGAAAACATCGGTGCTGAAAGCCGCCATCGTCGATCGCATCAACAAGGTCTTCCTGCCTTATCTCTCTGAACTTTCCAAGTCGGAAGGTGGCGGTTACACCAGCCTTTTCAACACGATGGTCGAAATCGTGAATGAAACGAACAACCTGGTGAAAATCCGCAAGGGCATGGCTTCGGCACATGGCGGCAACAAAGGCGAGACCCCGAAGGAGCCGGCAGCATAAGCCCTCCTCGGATTTGGTTTTTTCAAACGGTCTGGCTAAGCAGCTGGACAAAGGCGTGGGGATGCAAACGCATCCCCCGCTTTGTTTTGTAGAGTCATATATATGAGGCCGCGAAAAACATTTTTTCCCGATTTCCAAATTTCAATCCATATCAGTAAGGATTCTTAGAAGGATTTTGAAAAAATCTCCAACAAAAATCCTAACTGAAAATCTCTCTGAAAATGTTTCTGCGATTCTTTTTCATTTGGGTCGGGCAAAGCCCTCAAAATCCCAACTGAAAATCTTAACTAAAGAACGCTAATTGCACGAAAAACATTATCTTTGCACCCTGTGGAAACAAAAACCGTAATTTATACTGTGACTAAATTAGCATGTGATAATAAAAAAGTTTAGTCCGACCTAAACAAAATTGAATGATAATGACTACTTTTGCGCGAGAATATCATGAAGAAATCAGAAGAGATGGAAAAGAGATGCAAGTCTTCAAGCTCTTCATCGACGGCTGCTGTCCGTTGGATGAATTCCGGAAGACACTCGCAGACAATGAACAAAAGTCGTTGAATATCGTTTTATCGAGGATGGAATTCCTGTGCGAAAATCAGCTGGATTTGCCCAGGAAACTGCTGGAAACAATAAAATTGGGTAATGGTCTTAAGGGCTTTGTATTTAAGGAACAACAAATCAGAATCTATTGCTTGATGCAGGCGAAAGAACTCCTCATCGTAAGTGGGGGACGCTTTGCGGAAAAAGAAAAGGATTGCAAACAATTTGCAGCATGGGCTGTTGAAGCCGTAAGTCTATTAAAAACGGAAAACATTATCAAAATGAAAGGGTAAACACTATGAAGAAAAATAATTCATTGCAGCAGACGCCCGAGTATTGGACCACCCAAATCCAGCTTTCCCTTCTCTCTCTCATTCAGGATTATCTCAAGGAGAATCACATGACGCGTTCCGGCTTTGCCGCGAAGATGGGTGTCACCAAAGGCTATGTGACACAGGTCATGAATGGCGACTACGATCACCGCATCTCTAAAATGGTCGAACTGGCAATGGCCATCGGTTATGTGCCGCAAGTCAGTTTCGTGCTTGCTGTCGATGCTTTTGCACCGGTCAACACCTTTAAAACCGACACCTTGGTGGTCGGCGGTTTCAACAAGGAAACGTCGCATTTTGACTTCGACGAAAAGACACCTTCGTATGGCATGTCGTCAAAGGGCGTTTCTCTCTTTCAAGAACAAAAAGTGGGATAATTATGAGTCCGATACCATTCAGAATGAAAAAGATATATGCCGAACCGATCGAGATGCATCCGGATTTGGTAAATACGAATATTGAAGATTTTACGGTCAATTCGAGTTTTTCCTTTGGCGGAGAATTGCTTCCGGGCATTGTCACCTGCCGTGGTGAGTTCAGTTTCGTGCAAGGCGAGGTTGAACTTTCGAAACTGACGGTCTATTGCTATTTCGAGATAGACCCCGAATATGTCCAGGCAAACATGAGCGACAACAAGCTTGTCATCGACAAGGAGTTCCTGCGCTATATTGCCACCGTCACGGTTGGAACAGCCCGTGGCATTCAATATGCGAAGACACAGAACACCATCCTGAACGGCATGGTTCTGCCCCCCATCAACCTGATGGAACTCAATCTTCAGGACATGGATTTGCTGGATCCGGAGGATTGACTTGCGGGTTGCAGACTGAAAGCATCGTGAGACAATGAAGCGAGGACAAGCTCATTCTATTCCACCAACAGAAACATCTTCCTAAGATTCAACACCGCTTTATCGAAAGACAGCAGGAAATCATTTCCAAGGCAACCATCTTCATCGCCTTGGTTGGTCTCTTTTTGGGTGCTAATGGTTACGTTTTGTTTGGTAAAACAGTCTCCGCAAGAATTAAAGGAAACTTTGTTAAGCCGATAAACCAACACATCCGTAACGCCTCCGACACCTCCGGAAATCGAGCTGTCGGCCTGAGCGGTCGTTTCCAAAAGGTCTTTGTGCTTTTGGAAATAATTTGAACTGAATTTCGTGTTGGAAGCTCCAAGGTCAAGCTGAAATTGCAAAGTGTCGCCTTCCACTTCAACCTCCGCGAAATGCCTTCCGTCGTCCTGAATGGTCAGGTTCGATTCCAAGTCTTGCTGTTCAAAAGGGAATACGATAATGCCTGACTTGTTGTCGAAATCCATTTCTCCGGCAAGCCTGAAAATGTTGGCACCGAGAATTGCCTGAATGTTCATTGAAGAATTGATAAGATAATGGTCAGGCATGACGATAAACACAATGTTACGGAAGCTCATGGAACCGATTGACAGCGAGTCGGCAACGCCAAGCCACATCGAGGCTTCGCCCGTGACGCCGATGGCTTTGCCTTGAACATTAATAGGCCGAATTCCATGCGACAAGGCAAACGATTCGCAAGCGGCACTGAATCTTGAGCAGCCGTTGTCCAATACGAAGATTTCTTCCTTGCCATCAATTTTTGCCGGCAAGCGGATTTCGCAACCCCTGAATTTGCCATCGTAAAAAATGGAATCGATTTGATAGGCTACGGAAATATCTCTATCAGGCCTTATCAGCGTGTCTTTCGGCAAGTCGGCCAGTGCCTTGATTTGGACAAGGTCTTCCGCATCATAATATCGCGAAAGGCAATCATAGAAAGTCTTGTAATCGCCTGCCAGATTGGCGTTGTTCCCAATGGACAGATAAGCGGCTCTCGTCAGTTCTTCCGACAAGCCTGGCTCTTGTAGGATTGTTCGGTAAATGGCGTTGCTTTCGTCAAACCTTCCGTGTTTGCCATGTTCAATGGCAGCGGTCCAAAGCGAATCCAAATCACCTGCATTCGTTTCATTCTCAGCACGGAGATTAAAACAAGACAATAGTATTGCTATCAAAAAAACGATGGAGCGACGATTCATGACAGTCTCACAGTATGTTTTTCAGGAATTCCTCATCGGAAATTTTGCTCGACATGACGGCATCGCGCATGGCTTCCTCCACCAAATCGGCGGCGAGGGTGCCCGCTACGTTCACGTTGGCAGCGATTTTATCCTTGCCGACCGAAACCGCATAAATGGTGTCGCCGTCGGCCATGGTGAAGACGGGACGTATTGCCCTTGCAAAACCGGCGGAACTCATGTTGGCGATTTTCTTGAGCGCTGCAGTGTCGAAATCACCATTGGTGAAAACAGCTACTAGTGTGGTGTTGCCCGTGAATAGGTTGCGTGGCTGGGTCGCAAATAATGCTTCGGCGACATCTTGAAATGCTGAGCGCGTATCGTCAACCATACCGGCGATTTTCTCTCCGTGATAGTAAATGTCGCCGTATGCATTGACAACAGCGGCCACGCCAACCATCAAGTCACCGATTTGTGCCGCCGCATAACCGATGCCGCTTTTTTGTGATTGAGCCATGCCTTTGGCTTTCCCGATGGTCGCGCCAGTTCCGGCTCCAATGTTGCCACTTTCCGGATGGTTTGCTGCCAATGCGTTTTCACAGGCCTCATAGCCCATGGCAATGTCGGGACGAATGTCGGCTTTGCCGTATGACAAATCGTAGATGTCGCTTTGACAGACGATTGGAACAATTGCATAACCCGTGTTGTAACCTGTCCTTGCTTCTTCGAGACATTTCATCACGCCATGCGAAGCCTCCAATCCGAAAGCCGAACCTCCGCCGAGAACTAATGCGTTGAGAGGCGTGTTGCTGCGCTCGGCGTCAAGCAACGGGGTTTCGCGTGAGGCAGGACCTCCGCCCAATATTTTGACGGCTGCACACGCTGTTTCTGGAAAATAAAACACGGTGACGCCCGTCTTGGCATTGTTGTCTTGGGCATTGCCTACGCTGATGTTTTTCAAATCGGAAAAGGGAATGTGCTTTACGACGGATTGTGAGTTGGATGATGATGAAACCATTATGAAAAACAGATGATTAAGATGGAAATACGGATTGAATGTGTATTTTTATTTATTGAACACGGATTTTACGGATTATTCGGTCAAATTGTTCCGAGTCAATCCGTGAAATCCGTGTTCGTATTAAAATCTTTGTCTTATTCAACAACGACTTTCTTAGTGACGACTTTGCCGCCAATCAGGTTGACGAAGTACAAGCCTGCCGGCAGATCGCTCATGTCGATGGTGGCAGATTCCTTCATGTTGAAACCCTTCACTTCAACGCCTTGGGCATTCAAGATATGCACGCTGATGCGGCCCATGGTGTAGTCTGTCGTGATGGTCATGTTGCCCTTCACCGGGTTAGGCGTGATGTTGACCGTGAATGGGTCTTCATCGGCATCTGGGTGAGAAGGAACGCTTAACACGATATCGCTGTTGTTGCTGTAGGTCACGAACTTGCCCGAAACTCTGAGAATCGGGTTGTCGGAATCTTGGCAATTCTGGCAGTTGTTCTGTCCGGTGACACAGTCAGGGAAGTTCGGGTGACATTCGTCGATGTAGGTAGGGTCGAACTCATAGACCAAATCGCATGAACCGTTGGTGATGTAATCATCAAGACTGAAATCCCAAACCATACCGAAACTGCCTGGGCACCAACCGCTTCTGTTGTAAGTCCAAGTGCCGTTTTGAGGTTGGCATTCTGCCGGATTCGGGTTGCAGGTTCTCCACAGATGTTGCGTGTAAACGGTTGCACCATTAATATTGATATTGTGCGTGGCTTCGTAGAACTCAGCAGCATTGCCCGTGTTGTAGTTGCCGTTGGTGCCGCTGCTCCAGTTATGACCCGTGGTAGTCAGTTTCAGGCTGGCTTTCTGAACGCCTGGTGCAAATTCGACGGTGCGTGCCGGTACTGGGCAACGGTTTTCGTAGTCGCCGAAATCGTAGCCGCCAAACCAAAGTTCATTGATGTCGACGTATGGATATTCGGGAGCGCCTTTGGTATATTCGAAGGTGGCGACAGGATTGTAGCCATCGCCGGTCCAAGTCTGGCAGTATAATTCAAATTCAACGAGACCTTGCAGCAAGGTGGTGAAATCGGTCACGTCCAAATCATCGTGACATTCCACGCCGAATGGGGTGATGTAACGGTACAGTTCAACCCACTCGCCACGGTAGTTCTTCACGCGGCAGTAACCCACGCGGTCGTAAGGGTCGCAGTTGCCGTTCACGCAATGATGGTCGTAGTGCAAGTTGATGGCATTGAAGGCATTGACATGGGTCGGGAAGACATATTCGCCAAAGCTGTTCTGCACGCCAGGTTTAACAATCAAATCGCCATTGAAAGCGGTCACATTCATGCTTTCATAGTCAGTCGTCACTTCAAAAGTGTTGGAGACGGTCGTAACCTTGCCGCCCGATTGCTTGATGCTGGCAGTCATATTATAGGTACCTGCTGCCGTCGGTTGCCAGGTCGTGTACCAGTAGCCGTTGGATGGTTTGTCGGGATAGTCAGTCTTCAAAATGAAGTCTTCGCCATCGATGGTGCATTTCACTTCTTCAAACTTGATGGCGTCGCCATGATCGATGTAGGCACTCAAAACCAGCATCACAGGATGATTGAAGTCAGGCATGTAGACCTTTGTGCCATCGTAAGGACGGCGGATGGTGATTTCAGGTGCATAGTTTTCAGGGTCAACCACATAGAATGACTGTGTCACGGCTGGAGCGGCTTGCCATTGCGTGCCGTCGCCGTTCTGGCTGGCGCGGACTTTCACAAGGCCTTCTTCGCCGGTCAAAGTGAGGATGTTGCCATTCAATGTAGCAGGACCTTCCACGATTTCAAATGTCACAGGCAGACCTGATGAAGCCGTGGCTTGAAGGGTGATAGGTTCATTGTAAACCAACTGGTCGGAAATGGCTTCAAAGTCGATGAACTGGGCAGTCAATCCGCCAGGAGTGTGACGGACGGTGAAGTTGTCGAACCCGCCGTAACCGCTGTTCAGCATGAAAATGCCGTTCCAAGCGGCTGGGTCGAATTTGTCGTCGCTGCCTGGGGTGAGGCCGATAGGCAGACCTTGGCAACCTGGAACAGGTTCAAACTCACCATTCGGCACC
>CALGBV010000313.1 GCA_937884015.1 uncultured Bacteroidales bacterium | reverse complement strand
CATCACGACCACCTACACCTCAAACGTTGAGCCGAATGCCACGAACAACATCGTTTCGCAATCGGCAGGCCGCATTAACAACATTTACGTTGAAGTCGGCCAAAAAGTTGGCAAAGGCCAGTTGCTCGCCATCATGGACGATGCCAACCTCGCTAAGAGCCGTCTGCAATATGTGAACGACTCCATCGAATTGAGCCGTATCGCCGAACTTTATAAGATTGGCGGCGTCTCACAAGCCGACTACGACTTGGCTGTCATGTCGCTCAACATTCAGAAAAAGACTTACGCCAACCTTTTGGAAAACACCAAGTTGAGAAGTCCTATCAGCGGCGTCGTCACTGCCCGTAACTACGACAAAGGCGACATGTATGCCATGACCCAGCCAATTTTCGTCGTCGAGCAGATTATGCCTGTGAAGATGCTCATCAACGTTTCGGAAAGCCAGTTCACCGAAGTTCACACCGGTATGGAATTCGATGTAACCGTCGATGCTTATCCGAATGAAGTGTTCAAAGGCAAAGTCAACCTCATCTACCCTACCATCAACGCCAACACGCACACCTTCCCTGTTGAAGTCATCGTTGACAACAAGGACCAGAAGCTGCGTCCAGGCATGTTTGCCCGCGTCACGGCAAACTTCGGCACCAACCATCACATTGTCGTTCCTGATGTCTCCGTGGTCAAGCAAGTGGGTTCGGGCGAACATTTCATTTATGTGCTCCAAGCTGACAACACCGTCAAGTATCAGTTGGTGGAAGTCGGCAAGCGTTTGGGCGACAAGTATGAAATCATCAGCGGCCTCAACGAAGGCGACAGAGTCGTCACCGAAGGTCAGGCACGTTTGAAGAATGGCATTGAAGTAAAGGTTAAAGAGTAACACGCCATGAGTCTACAAAGAACTGCAGTAAATAATTCCGTGACGACGGCATTGGTGTTCATTGCCATCGCCATTTTCGGTGTCTTTTCCCTGATGAACCTCTCCATCAACCAGTTGCCTGATATGGAGACCAACTTCATCATGGTCATGACATCATACCAAGGAGCCAGTGCTCAGGATATTGAGACCAATATTTCCAAGACTTTGGAAAACACCCTCAATGCCGTGCCTGACTTGAAGCACATTTCATCAACATCAAAGGAAAACACTTCCGTCATTTCCTTGGAATTTGAAAGCGGCATCGACATTGAGACCGCCACCAACAACGTGCGCGACAAGTTGGACATCGTGCGAAACTATCTGCCAGATGGCTGCACCAATCCCGTGCTTTTCAAGTTCAATGCGGAAGACATGCCTATCATGCTTCTGAGCGTCACGGCTGAAGAGAGCCTTCCAGCACTTGAGAAAATCATCGACGACCGTATCACCACGCCATTGGCGCGTGTAAGCGGCGTGGGTACTGTTTCGGCAAGCGGCGCCCCAAAACGTGAAATCCAGGTCTACGTCGACCCGAACAAGCTGGAATCCTACAATCTGGCTCTGGAAACCATCTCGTCAACCTTGATGAACGAAAACAGAAACATTCCAGCCGGTTACTTGGACATCGGCTCCAACTCCTACAACATCCGTATCCAGAAGGAATTCGGTTCGGCTAAGGAAATGGAAGACGTCATCGTGGGCAGTTTCAACGGCGCTCCTATCTATCTGAGAGACATTGCTCGCGTGGTCGACGGACCGGAAGAGCGTTCACAGGAATCCTACAGCAACGGCGTTCAGGGTGCCACCATCACCATTCAGAAACAGACCGATGCCAATGCCGTGAACGTCATCAAGGGCATCAAGAAAAAACTGAATGAGATTGAAAAGAACCTGCCTTCCGATGTGAAGGTCACCATCATTGTCGATGGTTCCACCAGCATCATCAGTACCATCAGCAGCTTGAGAGACACCATCTTCATCACCTTCCTTTTGGTCATGCTTGTGGTGTTCGTCTTCTTGGGCCGTTGGCGCGCCACCTTCATCATCGTGCTGGCCATCCCGATTTCATTGCTGGCCTCACTGATTTACCTGTATGCAACGGGCAATACCTTGAACATCATTTCAATGTCGGCACTTTCGTTGGCCATCGGTATGGTCGTGGACGATGCCATCGTGGTCTTGGAGAACATTACGACACATATTGAAAAAGGTGAGAAACCAAAGGAAGCTGCTGTTCATGCTACACAGGAAGTGCAGCTTTCGGTTATCGCCTCTACCCTCACCATGTTGGCCGTGTTCCTGCCTTTGACCATGATTAAGGGCACCACTGGCGTAATGTTCAAGCAGCTGGGTTGGATTGTCTCCATCATCATGATAGTGTCGACCACCGGCGCCTTGACCTTAGTACCTATGATGTGCGCCAAGATGCTTGTGATGAACCCTCACCAGGGCAAACTGCACAAAGCCATTTTCACACCTATTAATAAAGGTCTGGATGCCATCAGCAACGGTTACGCAAGATTAATCAATTGGGCTGTCAACCACCGCAAGGTTGTTTTCTTCAGCATGATTGGTTTGTTCCTGGTTTCCGTCATCGTTTTCGGCCCGCTCATCAAGACCGAAATGATGCCGAAGAGCGACTCCGACCGTATTTCCATCAACATTGAATTGCCTGTCGGTACGGGACAAGATGTCACCGGAGCCTTTGCAAAGGAATTGGCTGATGAGTTTATGGCCATGCCTGAAGTGAAGATCTGCAACTTCAGTTTCGGTCAGGCCGACTCCGACAATGCATTTGCTTCCATGCGTAGCAATGGTACGCACATTATTTCATACAACTTGCGTATCGGCACGAAGACCGAACGCCGCAAGGCCGGTCTGCGCACTTCGACGGAAATCGCTGAAGACATTCGCACACGTCTGAATGCCATCCCACAGATTAAGAAAGCCAATGTCAACGAAGGCGGCGGCGGCATGGGTGCTTCATCCTCTGTCGTGGTTGAAGTCTATGGTTACGATTTCGCCACTACCGACCGCATCGCCAACGAATTGGCCCAGAAACTCCGCGACCGCGGCATCAAGCAGGTCATCGTCAGCCGCGATGCCTACACGCCTGAATATCAAGTTGACTTCGACCGTGAAAAGCTGGCTTTGAACGGTTTGAACAGCACGACGGCTGCAACATACGTCAGCAACAGAATCAAAGGTTCGGTTACCTCCTACTATCGTGAAGACGGTGACGAATACGACATCCGTGTGCGTTACGCTCCTGAATTCCGCCAGAGCATTGAGAACATCGAAGACATCAAGATTTACAACGGTTACGGACAAGCCGTCCGCGTCGGCGACCTCGGCAAGGTTGTCGAAACTCTGACACCTCCTCAAATCGAACGTAAGGACCGTGAACGTCTGGTGAAAGTCACCGCCATGCTTGGTAAAGGCCAGGTCTTGAGTGATGCTGTTAAGATGGCAAACGAAGTCATTGACGAGACTGAAATACCGCAGGAAATCGTCACCACTATTGCCGGTGACTACGAAACCCAGAAGGAGATGTTCGGAGATTTGTTCGTGCTGCTCGTCCTCATCATCATCTTGGTTTACATCGTGATGGCCGCTCAGTTCGAGAACCTCATGAAGCCATTCGTCATCATGTTCTCCGTGCCGTTCACCTTCACTGGCGTCCTCATTGGCTTGTGGGCCAACAACATGGCTTTGGGTGTCATGGCCTTCGTCGGTATCCTGATTCTGATGGGTATCGTAGTGAAGAACGGTATCGTGCTCATCGACTACACCACCCTGCTTGAAGAACGCGGCACCGATGTGAAGGAAGCCACTGTTCAGGCCGCACGTTCACGTCTGCGTCCTATCCTGATGACCACCTTGACCACAGTCTTGGGTATGATCCCTTTGGCTCTCGGTCGTGGTGAAGGCGCTGAGATGTGGAACTCATTGGGTGTCACCGTGGCATGGGGCTTGACCGTTTCCACCTTGATTACCCTGCTGTTCATCCCGGCATTCTATTGTTCATTGGAAACCCGCGCCGTCCGCCGCAAAAAGCGCAAAGCCGAAAAGGCATTGACGGCTACGGAAAATATCAGATAAATTGGATATATTGATTATGGATTTGGAGACGCAAAGTCTCCAAGTCCATTAGTCAAAAAAAATCAATTGCCCAATAATAAAATGAGATTTCCGCTTGCGCGGAAATGACGGCCTCAAAAAAAACGTCCGTCAAAAAAATAAAGTCTAAAAAGTCCACAAGTCTAATTGTCAAATCCACCATGAAAGCAATATTTATCGCATACAACCAAGCCTATTACGAAGAAATCGCCAAGATGCTCAACAGCAACGGCGTGCAAGGCTTTACCGAATGGGACGAAATCAAAGGACACGGCAGCAATAAGGGCGAAGCCCACTACGGCTCACACGCCTGGCCGACCTTGAACAACGCCATCCTCACCATCGTCGACGACGAAAAAGCACAACCGATTCTCAACACGCTGAAAGAACAAGACCAAAAGACACCAGAACTGGGTCTCCGCGCTTTCTGCTGGAATGTTGAGAGCATGATTTGATTATCGGATTATTGCAATTTATCCCAAAAGCCCTGACAGATTGTCGGGGCTTTTTATGTTTTTAGGTTCCTGGGGCGGGAATCTAAAAAATAGTTTTTTTGTTTTAGACAACGAAATAATACTATATTTGCAGCAAGTAACAAAAACATACACCTATGCATTACAAGAAACTCCCTATCCTGCCCAAAATCGTTATGGCTGCTTTTCTCCTGCTTTTCTGCGCCTGTCAAAAGCACGAAGAGAATCATTTGTTTGTGTCATGTGACTCAATGTTTATTTCAAACGGCCAAACCTTATATTTCGACATTACGACAGATGCAAAATCCGAATGTCAGTTTGAGATAACCTCCATGCCTGAATGGCTCAGAATACGACCTCTTATCGGCTGGGTTCAGGCTGGCAACGCGGCGCATCTTGCGGCTACAACACTATTTGATTATTTCGATTCTAATAACATCCATTATGGCACAATTTCGATAACATCAGATGTTGAAAATGTTACTATTGAAGTCGTAGGCGTAGCAAATCCAAATGTCATTTTTAGTGTATCTGACACGCTTGTCTATCCTAATGGAATAAATGTTCAGACTTTAAAAGTGACAAATAACAGCGAATTGACATTGCCCTACTCCATTACAACCTCATCAAACGCTATTTCTGTTGAAAGCGACCACGGAGAAGTTCCGCCCCATGGACAAGCGGACATACAAGTGGAAATTGACCGAGAAGCCATTATTGACGGCTTTATTTCCCCAACACTTGACGTAACGGTCAATGAAATTGTAAAAACAGTTTCTTTTGAAATTGAACGGAAAAAGCTGTTGCCTGCGGAAGTCATTGATGCCGAGTATTCCAAAACTAGGGACGTTTTGGCCTATGTAACTGATAAACGGACTTTGAACGTCTATCACCCTGACACAAAAAACACCGATGTCATACAACTGCGATATAGACCGACATGCCTAAGCCTTTCATTAGACGGCAACTATGCAGCAGTGGGTTTTGACAAGCATGTGACTTATGTCGACCTTCTGACATGCGAAACTTTGACAACCAACAACATTTCCTGCATGGCTTCGGATATTGTATTAGGAAATAATCATTGGGCGTATGTTGTTCCTGATAGCGATATGCTGCAAGAAATCCAATATCTTGATGTCAGCACACCAAACTCTACGGTTTACCACCTTGCTGGTATTAAGGCTCGATCAAAAGCACGCCTGCATCCATCGGGAAAATACATTTACTGCGCTGTCTATGGATCAAGACCAACTCAAATTAAAAAATTTGATATTCAAAACGATACGATTGTTTTCATGTACGATTCGCCTTCTCTCAACACACCTCCTTTCAGTGACGACTTTTGGTACTCTGAGGATGGGAATAAAATATTCAATAAAGGCGGTGCTGTGATTCGTGCAACCGAAGATCAGGCTACGGATATGCATAAAATTGGCTCATTTGGATATTTTTACACAAATGTCGCGACGAGAATATTTTATGTAGATCATTCGGAAATTAAGAGACAGATTTACTCGATATATCAATTGAATAATGGTTTACCCAACGACCCATATATTTATGTCAATAGTTCCGAAGACTATACAATGAAATCATATATTGCCTTGGAAAAATACATGATGTTAAATAACGGGAACCTTGTGACAAGATATGAGACCGAGCCATATTTTGTTTTCACAAATAGCCAAGGAGACATTATCTATGTCATCACAAAATCAGCTGCAGCAGATACGCAATGGGCATTGGAAACCATTCCAATTCAATGATTGAATCATTTGATTACAATGAAAAAGCCGACGCAATGCGCCGGCTTTTTCATTCATTTCAACTTCTATTTAAAGTTCGGTCTTGACAACCGACTTGCTAGTCATGCCGTAATCTGTCGCAATGCGGACAATGTAAACGCCAGCATCGAAACCTGCAAGGCTGATTTGAGCCGACTGGGCATCAGCAGGTTCGGCATCATAAACAATCTGTCCTAAGGTGTTTATTATAGTAATATGACGCATACCATCACAAACCACATTCAGCACATCGTTAGTTGGATTTGGAAACAGCTGAACTTCCAGTTCGGCAAACGAATTCACATTCAAGGTTTCGCTGAAATAAGCCGTCAGGGTGCGGTCGGCAGTTGCCTCAAAACTGTACTCAGCCTCTGTCGAAACCTGCGCACCGTTTTCCATCCAATAATCGAACTTATAGCCAGGCATTGATGAAGCCTTTACTATGCAGATGCCCGTCTCACAATCCGGCATTTGCGCAAATGACACGATGCCCATGGTTTCATTTGATGAAAGCAGCCGGATGTCGTAAGGTCGAATTTCATGGAAGTTTCTAAATTCATTCCAATATGCAGCCTGTCCGTATGAACCGGTGCTGCCACAAGGAACATACACAGGTATTGAATCAGGAATTCCAAAAAGACATGAAAATTGTCCTAACGGAGCTTGTGCGGCCTTGGAAATGATAGAAGAAAAGCCACTGCAATTACAGAAAGCCATTTGACCTAATTCAACCACAGAACTACTGAGAATCAAAGGACCTTTGAAACCATTACATTTATAGAAAGCAGCTTCGCCAACAATGCTTAGGGAATTGCCAATTGTCAACGAACCCGTAAATCCTGTACATTCACTAAAAGCATAACTGCCGAGGGATGCCACAGAGTTCGGTACATTTAGCGAACCACGAAGGCCGCTACAACCCGAAAATGCCCATTCTCCAATCGTGGTCACGGAATTGCCCAAAGTAAGAAAGCCATTGAACCCTGTGCAATTATCAAAAGCATGATCACCAATTTCAGTCACTGAATTCGGAATAATCAGTGATCCTGTGAGGCCACTGCATCCAGAGAAAGCCCTACGATCGATTTTTATCACCGAATTCGAAATATTCAGTGTGCCCGTGAAACCAATACAATCTGAGAATGCATAACTATCAATTTGGACTACGGAATTAGGAATGTTCAGCGAACCAGAAAGTCCCGAACAACCAGAGAAAGCAAGGTAGTCAATTTCAGTCACAGAATAAGAAACGCCATTGCTTTCCACGGTTTCGGGGAAAATAATTTCTCCAGACGGTTTTGGGAAATCACCCCATGACAAGAAGTCGGGGCATGTCAATTTCACCTTGCGTGCGTCCTCGTCAATGACTTTGTAATAGAGCGTCTGTCCCGTACTGCAAACAGCCGAGAAGTCGTATTCCTGTGCCCAAGAAGCACCCATGCCCCAAAAAAAGGCAAGAATCAATGTAAAAAAGTGTTTTCTCATTGCGTTTTAAATTGTTGTTATTAATGAATAAATATGAATCAAGATAATGAATTTCTGTTGATTTATTTACAGCGAAATAAAGTGTTTTACATCAAGATAGCAAGAATAACCATAAAAAAACCGACGCACGCGCCATCTTTCCTATTTTCTGAATATGGACTGCATCAACGGATTCTGTCCATTGAGCGCACCTTCTTAATGTCTTTCTTCAGACTGCCGGAGCCCATCATGACAAGCAGCAGGGCGAAAAGCGGCAGGAATACGCCGACCTTGAAATGCGGCAACGCATCAATCGGTTTACCGATGGCTCTGATGTAATAGGCATAAACCAAGGCAATCCATGCCACAACAACGACCACATCGATGCAGGCAACGCGGTGAAGTTTCTGGAACTGGGCAATCTTCACGGCCTTCACAAGACTCATTGAAAGGTAAACGCCCAACAAAACAGCCGTCACCGTAAGAATCAAGACAGGCAGAGCATACATTTTTCCAAAAGGAATATCGCAACCCGGCACTATCGATTCAACACCGTATGCATTGAAAACCAAATTATTGAGTTCGCCATCGTAAGTAGCCAACGGAATGAAAAAAAGCAGCGCAAAAAGCAACGCCGACATGAAAAACATAATGGATTGAAATCTTTGTGACATGATTAAAACGTTTTAAATTCGTTGCAAAAATACAAAATTCAATAAAAATATTGCCCTTTAAATAAAAATGTATATTTTTGCACCGCTTTTAGGACGGAAAAACATAAAAAATCCGTTCTTCAAATAAAAGAATTCCAATACACAATTTCTTGATTTACTTTCCACAAGGAAAATTCGAATCCCAATTCTATGTATACCATTTATGAATTAAACGAAAAGTCATTGGACGACCTGAAGATGATTGCCATCGAAATGGGTATTGATGACGAAAAGAAAGACAAAAGTCAGCTGGTTTACGACATTCTTGACGGTCAGGCCTCACATCCCGACATTAAGAAACCGAGTGCAAAACCAAAGAAGCAAGAACCTGATAAACAGAAACCTGCACCGAAAGAGCAGAAAGAGGAAGTGAAAGCAGAGCCGAAGCAAAGCAAGGAAGAAAAGCCTGCCGAAGTCCAAGAGGAGCAGCCTCAGCCGCAGAAGCGCAACAAGCGTCCGCGCATAGCTCACAGCGGCAATGCCGACCAGCCGGAAAAGGCCTTCTCGACCCGTCCACTGGAATCAGGAAAGCCGCAGGAAAAGACCGAAACGTCCGCTCCTGCCGAAGCCAAACCGCAACCAGCGACCGAGCCCCTTGCCAATGACGTTCCTGAAGCCAAGAGCGAAATGGCCGAGGCTAAATCAGAAAAGAAGAAATTCAACAAAAACGATAAGTTCAAGCAAAAGAAAAAACATCAGGCGGAAGCACAAAACGCCAATTCCGTTGTCGACGAAGACGCCATGATGATACAGCAGGAAGAAAGACCTGAAGAACAGGAAATTGAGACCGTTGAATCAACAGAAACTTTTGAACCTTCCGAGTCCCTTGAAACCCCTGAAACTTCAGAAACTACTGAAGCACCTGACGCTCTTGAAACCGCAGAAGCAGTCGAAAACCAGAAAGAAACACCTGCTGAAAAAGCCGAAAGGCCTGTTGAAAGACCCGAAAAGAACCAGCGCGACGAACTGCTGAGCCAATTTGACGGCGTGGTACAGGCCGAAGGCGTTCTGGAAGTCATGCCCGAAGGTTTCGGTTTCCTGCGTTCGTCGGATTACAACTATCTGCCTTCACCTGACGACATTTACGTCTCGCAATCGCAAATCAAGCTGTTCGGCCTGAAGACCGGCGACACCGTGCTGGGCTCAATCCGCCCCCCGAAAAGCGGCGAAAAGTTCTTCCCACTGATTAAGGTGGATTACATCAACGGCAGAAGACCCGAAGAAGTCCGCGACCGCATACCTTTCGACTACCTGACTCCTTTGTTCCCGAACGAGAAATTCAAGATTACAGGACACAAAGGCGCCACCATCTCAACTCGAATCATGGATATGTTTGCGCCTATCGGCAAAGGTCAGCGTGGCCTGATTGTGGCTCAGCCAAAGACTGGTAAAACCGTGCTGCTGAAGGAAGTGGCCAACGCCATTGCCGCCAACCACCCAGAGGTTTACCTTATCATATTATTGATTGACGAGCGTCCTGAAGAAGTCACCGACATGCAGCGCAGTGTGAATGCCGAAGTCATCGCCTCGACCTTCGACGAACCGGCATCGAAACACGTTCAGATTGCCAACATCGTCCTCGAAAAAGCCAAGCGCCTGACCGAATGTGGTCACGATGTGGTCATTCTTTTAGACTCCATCACCCGTCTGGCACGCGCCTACAACACCGTCTCCCCTGCTTCCGGCAAGGTGCTTTCCGGTGGTGTCGAAGCCAATGCCTTGCAGAAGCCAAAACGTTTCTTCGGCGCAGCGCGTAAGATTGAAAACGGCGGCTCGCTGACCATTTTGGCCACCGCCTTGATTGACACCGGCTCCAAGATGGACGAAGTCATCTTCGAAGAGTTCAAGGGAACAGGCAACATGGAACTGCAACTCGACCGTCGTCTGTCGAACAAGCGTATCTTCCCAGCCATCGACATTGTGGCATCCGGCACACGCCGCGACGACCTTCTGGTCGACGAAACCACATTGGCACGCGTCTGGGCATTGCGTACGCATTTTGCCGACATGACTCCTGTCGAAGCCATGGAATTCCTCAAGGATCGTGTTGCCAAGACCATCAACAACGAAGAATTTCTGATGAGTTTGGACAAATAAGGCCTACACCTTATTAAACAACTACGACTAAATGAACCGCTTTTTTATCGCCATCTATCGTTACTTCAAAGACCATAAATCCTTGATGTGGACGATTCTAATTGGCACGACCATACTTTTCGGCATTTTGGCCACACGCATAGAATTTGAAGAAAACCTCATACAATTGTTTCCCTCGACCGACAAGATGCGCGAAGCGGAACTCGCTTTCGGCAACCTGAAAGTCAAGGACAAGGTTTTCGTTGAATTTCAGGCACGCGAAGGTGCCGAAGTAAGTCCGGAACGCTTGGCCGAAGCCTCCGATGCCTATTTGGACAGCCTGATGGCACACGACAAGGACGGCTGGATTACGAGTTGCCTCTGGCGATTCGACGACGACATGATGATGAACGCCTTGGACTATCTGCTGAACGAAGCCGCCACATTCGTCACGCCCGAAATGTATCCCATTCTCGAAAAATGGATTGACAGCGGCTGCCCCGAAGAAGTGCCTCAGGAAGCCGTCGATTTGCTTGCCGACTACACCGGCGGCTACACCATGATTGACGGTCATCTTTTCTCACCCGACTCAACCCTTGCCGTGGCCTACATCAACCCGTCCTTCAACTCGTTGGACACCAAAGTCACGGGGCATCTCATTTCCATGATGCAAGACGAGGAAAAGAGTTTCAACGAAGCCTTTCCCGATGTGGAGTTGCTCTATCACGGCGCCGCCGTCGAAGGCACCGATAACTCACGCACCATCAAACGCGACCTGATTGTCACGGTGGGTCTTTCGCTGCTTGTCATATGCTTCGTCATCTGTCTCTGTTTCAAGAACCGCTCGACCCTGCCCATGCTGCTTGCACCCGTCGTCTACGGTGCCTTGTTTGCCTTGGCTGGCGTTTATGTGGTGAAAGGCAGCATGTCGTTCATGGCTATCGGCATGGCGGCCATTGTGCTTGGCGTGGCGATGAGTTACGTTTTGCACGTCCTGACACACTATAAATACGTCTCTGACCCAGAACAAGTCATTAAGGAGCAGGCGCGTCCCGTGTGTTTAGGTTCGCTGACCACCATCGGCGCCTTCATTAGCCTGATGTTCACCACCAGCGAACTGCTGAGCGATTTTGGCCTTTTCGCATCATTCTCATTGGTTGGCACAACGCTTTTCGCCCTGATTTTCCTGCCACATTTCTTCCGTCCCGAACAAAACCGCAAATCGAAAAAAGCCTTCGACCTCGCCGACAGAATCAATGCTTATCCTTTGGACCGCAAATATTGGCTGGTTGGGTTACTGGTGATTCTCATCATCGTCACCATTTTCACCTCAAAGAACGTGAATTTCGACACCGACTTGAACAACATCGGCTACACGCGTCCCACAGTAGTGAAATCGAAGGAATTGTATAGTGAAAAAATCGACAAGGGGCTGTTCAACATGTATTACGCAGGTGCTGGCGAGACTTTGGACGAAGCCATTCTAACGACACGCAAGATTGCTGCAAAATTAGACAGCCTGCAAGGAAACGGCATCGTGAAAAGCCGTGGCAAGATGCAGGATTTGCTCATCCCGCTCGACGAACAGCAGGAAAACATCGACCGCTGGCAGGAATATTGGACGGAACACACGTTGCCCGAAAACGCTCCGAGCATGGTCCAAAGCCTGATTGAAGCCGACTACGAACCGATGTCATTGCCCGAGAGCGGCGCGCTGCCGGAAGAATTCCAATGCAATTTCGTCGAACAAAGCGAAACCGGCGAATGGATGGTCTTCGTTTCCGCCCTGATGGAGAAAAAAGACGCCCTTCAGGTGAACGATGCCGTGGCAGAGGTCAAAAATGCCATCATCATCGACCCGTATTACTACACGGGCGACATGCT
>CALGBV010000312.1 GCA_937884015.1 uncultured Bacteroidales bacterium | reverse complement strand
GAGAAATGAAAAAACAGAGCTTTCAGGTCACCGGCATGACCTGCGCCGCCTGTCAGGCTCGCGTGGAAAAAGCCGTTTCCAAAGTGCCGGGCGTAACCGCCTGCTCGGTGAGCCTGCTGACCAACTCCATGGGCGTGGAGGGAGACGTAAGCGACGCAGCAATTGTGGAAGCGGTTAAGAATGCTGGCTATGAAGCCAAGGCCAAGGCCGCAAAAGTGTCCATAATCAGGGTGACCCACAGCATCTGCGTAACCGTCAGAGGCGATTCGGTGCCCAGCAAGGCGCCGATAAGCACAATCAGGCAAGCCGCCACGTTGATGGTCATTTGGAAGAGTATAAAACGCTGAATGTTAAGATACAAGGATCGTCCCCAAGTCACGGCACGGACGATGCTCTTGAAGGAATTGTCCAGAATGGTGATGTCGCTGGCTTCCTTGGCTACTGAGGTTCCGTCGCCCATCGAAAGGCCGATTTGAGCCGTGTTCAAGGCGGGTGCATCGTTGGTACCATCGCCCGTAACTGCCACGACCTGACCTTTTTGCTGCAAGAGTCTCACCAAACGTTCCTTGTCCATCGGGCGGGCACGCGACATGATTTTTATGTCCTCCACCCTATCCAGTAATTCCTCATCGGTCAGGAAACCGAATTCCTTGCCCGAAATATGGTTGATTTCTTCCGTGTCGGTTTCTTTCCACAAGCCAATCTGTCTGCCGATTTCCTTTGCTGTGGCTGGCGTGTCGCCCGTCACAATCTTGACGGCAATGCCAGCATCGGTGCAGTCGTTGATGGCCTCGGCCACATCGTCGCGAATCGGGTCGGAAATGGCAGCAATGCCCAAGAACACCAAATCGTCGACATTCAGTTTTTCACCATCGAAAACATGCTCCGTCTCTTCATCAGAGATATATTTACAGGCAAAAGCCAATGTACGCATCGCCTGATTCTGAAATGACAAAAGCTGATTCTCAATATCTTGCCGATTATTTTCAAGCGATTCTAATCCATTTAACGTCAATATCGTTCGGCAATTTTTCATCACGATTTCAGGCGCACCTTTCACATAAAGAATGTTTTGATTGTCCACATCGGTCCGTACCACAGTAGCCATGTATTTATATTTTGTAGAAAACGGCTGCTGTTTGACAATCTGTACGTTATCGCGGATTTCAATGTAATCCACATTGTTTTTGAAAAGCCAAAGCAACAAAGCCGCTTCGGTTGGATTTCCCACACTCTTTGCCTTTTTGCCATCAGTGAAATCAAGGAAAGCCGTAGAATTGACGGCAATGCCTTCCTTAATCAGATGCGCCACGTCAGAATCATCCAATTCATTGTCTTTCAATCCATAAATGATGAAATCACCCACATTCATTTGGTTTTTTGTCAGCGTGCCGGTCTTATCGGAACAGATGACGGTAGCGGCCCCCATCGTCTCACAGGCGTGCATTTTGCGCACCAGATTGTTAGTTTCCAACATGCGTTTCATGCTCAAGGCGAGGCTCAAAGTGACGCTCATCGGCAGGCCTTCAGGCACGGCAACCACAATCACCGTGACGGCTATCATCAAGGTGTTCAGCGTGAAACGTGCAAAATCCATCCAATCGAATACAGGATTGTCGCCAAAAACGAAATACTCCATCAAACGGAAGGCAACAATCAAGCCTGCAATAATGTAGCTCGCCTTAGTAATCAAGTCGCCCAATTTGTCAAGTTGCTCATTCAGAGGCGTCTTTACATTACTATCGATTTGCGCACCGCGGTAAACCTTGCCCCATTCCGTAGCATCGCCCACCTTTTCGACGACAAAAATGCCGTGTCCATCGGTGACCGTACAACCACGGCAAACGTAATTGGATGGATAGGTTGCATCTTCCTTGAATTCAGCTGGATTGGTGGTTTTTCTTGCCACGGGCTCACCGGTCAGATCCGATTCGTTCACTTGCAGCGAAACGGCTTCCATCAATGTACCGTCAGCCGGAATTTCATCGCCCGTTTCGATGATGACTGTATCGCCAACCACGACATTTTTGCGCTCAATCTGACAAATCATGCCGTTTCGGATGACCGTCACCTTACGATCGTCTTTGGCCTGATTCAGCAGGTTGAATTTCTTGTTTGCACTCACTTCAAATGCAAAACCGACACATGTGGCCAACATCACGGCAATGAAAATGCCCAACGGTTCAAGCAAAACACTCCAATTTTCCGCTCCAGAAAACAATTGATAAAGCGAAACTGCAATTGACAAACACAAAGCAATCAACAAGATACGGATTATCGGGTCTTGAAATTTTTCCAAAAACTGTCGCCACAAAGGTTCTTTTTCTGGTTCGGTCAGCACGTTGCCGCCATACTTGCGCCGGTTCTCTTCCACCTGATTCTGACTCAAACCTTTTTTATAATTTTGTTTCATAATGATTCAATTTTGCCTATTATTTCCAATAAAAATCTAATTTTGCAAAAATATAACACTTTTATAACAACTGAGGAGGTTGCAAGGTTGCAACCCAAAATTAGAAAAATGAAATTCAAGGAAACACACAAGACGGCATTGGCAAAAGTCCTCTCCGACCTCATCCAAAGTGACGGCATCGTCAACCAAGGCGAAATGGATTGCCTGACACACGTTTTCAAAGTGCTGAATATCACGGCATCAAGCACGAAGAAATCGGCAAACCTTTCTCTGTCGAATGCATTATTCTATCTGAAATCGCTTGGCAACGTGGAGAAAATGGCCATTCTGAAAATCTTTCAACAGCTTTCGTTGTCCGACGACAATCTCGACCCCAATGAATCGCTGCTCATCAGCGCCATGCTGCTTTCCATTCAGATCGATTTAACTGAAACACAAGACATTCACGCCAATCTCGTTTCCATTCCTAATCTCGCTTTCGACACCCAAAACGCCGTGCTCTACGTTGAATCGGCCTACGACACGAACGTCAACGCAAAGATTGAACAGGAATACGATGCCATTTGCAACTTGCTGAAAGACAGCAAGCGTGACTTCATCTATCTACCAAAAGTGATGCAGGAAATGAACCGCAAAAGCAACACTTTCCACGATACCTTAAGTTACCTTGAACCAACCCTGACAGACGAACAACTCGACCTCATCAACACCAATATCAAGCTGATGACCACTGCCGACTTATCGAAAGAGATTTTTCTCAATTACCTCAACATCAACGGTTTCCTTTTGGAAAAGCCTTGTTTCTTCTTTAAAATCAACAACAAGATGCCAAGCCGATACCAGAATTTCCTGATTCTCGAAATCGACAGCGACCCATTGCAGACCTTACAGCAATTCTACAAGCTCAACAGCAGCATTACGCAATTGGAAATCAACGGATTGACAGACAAAGAAAAGCGTTCCATCAATAGACTGAGCCTCAAGGCGAAACATAAAGAAAAGGACGAGGTGCAATATACGGGTTTCCACAAGGTCATCATCGACACCTTATTGAAATATAACGGCAGCCAAGGCATCAGCCGAATTTTCGTGGCTGAAAACGGCAGCATCTACCTCACCGACCGCAACAACATTGAAGTGAAAATGTCGTCCATCAGCAAGGCACTCTACATTTTGTTCCTTTTGCACGCCGAAGGCATCAAGCTCAACTATTTGGTCGACCACAAGCAGCAACTTTACAAGATTTACCGTCAAATCTCAACCTATGGCGAAGACGAATTGCTGCATAATGCCGTTGAGAATATCATCGACATTACGGGAACGACCATGAGCGCCAACATTTCGCGCATCAAGAAAGCTTTCGTTTCTGTTTTGGGCGACGACGCCACCTTGTACCTGATTCAAGGCAACCGCAACGAAAAAAAGACCATCAATCTCGATAGGAAACTGGTGGTCTTTGAGAATCGGAGCTTGTTTGAATAAAACTAAGCCAACTTGTTATCTAACAGGAAAGTGACATCGCTATTCGGGTCGATTTCGACAGGTTCCTTGCCGTAGCGCATGACAATCATTTTCTTGCCGCCCTTCAGCAGCATTTTTTCATCAATCACCCAGAGTGCCGTGGCTTCGCGCAGGCCGACCACAGTCATATCCTGGTTGACAGCCAGATATTCGTCGATGCGAACTTGGCGCGTTTCACCGCCGTGCTTAATCAGCTTGTCGATTTCAGGATTCGGGTCAAGGTAATGCGGGTTGATTTGGAATGGAACCAGATTCAGGCATTTGAACGATGCAGGCTGCACGACAGGCATGTCGTTGGTGGTGCAAAGCGTTGGGCAAGCCACATTCGAGCCAGCACTCCAACCCATGTAAGGCACGCCAGCCAAAGCACGCTCACGGATGGCATCCATCAGGCCGTACTTATG
>CALGBV010000311.1 GCA_937884015.1 uncultured Bacteroidales bacterium | reverse complement strand
CAGAGCGACAGTCTTTGGTGACACCGTCGTCCGCGTTTCCGAAAAGTTTGCGCTCGCTATGCACATCGACACCGATGAAGCAAACAGATTAGGAATCACGCAGTCCATGCTTTCAATTTACCTTAGCGGAGCTTTAAGCGGCACCACGATGTCGTCATCATGGGAAGGCGACTACAACGTCCCGATTACCGTCTATACAGAAGGAGTTCACGACATCGACTATGCTTCCATAGGCGATTTGCTCATTCCCGCAGCCGAACCAGGCATGTGGGTCCCGTTGCGTCAGGTTGCCAGCATCGAGCCAAAATTCCACCACAGCAACATTCCCCATCGCAACGGCATGCGCTGCATCACCATCAGTGCCGACATGTCACCGGGATACGGTCAGATGCGCGAATGGAAAAAAGTGGAAAATTACCTGAACAGCATAGACATACCAGAAGGAGTGACTTGGGAACCCGGCGGCAGCAAAGCGTTCACTAACGAATTAATGCCAGGCGTCATAATGTCCATCATCGCAGCCATTCTCGTGATGTTCCTTGTCTTGGTCTTCCATTATAGAAAAATCGGGATATCAGTGCTTTCCATTTCCGTTGCATCACTCTGCCTCTTCGGTTCGTGCTTCGGGTTATGGCTTTTCGGTCTCGACTTCTCCATCACGGCCATTTTGGGCGTCATCTCGCTGATCGGTATCATCGTCAGAAACGCCATCATCATGTACGACTATGCCAACGAATTAGTGGAAACGAAAAAAATTCCAGCCACCGAAGCCGCCTACGAAGCCGGTTTGCGCCGTATGCGCCCGATTTTCCTGACATCAGCCACCACCGCTCTTGGCGTCATTCCTATGATCATTGCCGCGACCATGCTCTGGGAGCCAATGGGGGTGGTCATCTGTTTTGGCACCTTATTCACCCTTCCGCTGGCAATCACGGTCCTTCCTGTCGCCTACAGTCTAGCATTTAGCAAAAATAGAAAAAAATGAAAACACGACACCTCCTCATATTGAGCATCCTACTGATTTGCAGTCATGCTTCCTTTTCACAAAACCGGCAGCTGACATTAGATTCCTGTCTGTTGTTAGCCAAGCAAAACAATGCTGACATTTGCATCTCACGTTTGGATATTGAGAAAGCTCGAGCCGTAAAAGCCCAAGTCTTTACAAAGTTTTTCCCACAAGTGTCAGCATCTTTCATGGCATATCACGCTTATAATCCGATAATTAAAATCACCCCAGAAGACATTCAAAATACTGAATTAAGAGAATCTATCCTTGAAGCCATAGAAGATTTGGATATTCCAAATGACGTTACTGAAATCAATCTTATGGAACGCGGATTGAGCCTCGGTGCAAATGTCGTTCAACCCATTTTCGTCGGCGGACGCATCGTCAACGGCAACCGCCTTGCCAATCTAGGCATCGAAGCCGCCGAACTGCAAGCTCAAGCATCGGAACGCGACATTTTGGAAGATGTGGAAAACACTTTCTATCTTGTCAATGGATTGGAAACCAAAGTAAAAACCCTTGAGTCCGTGCTCTCCTTGCTGGATTCGTTGCACCACACCGTCGACATTGCATTGGAAGCAGGCGTCATCACCAACAACGACTTGATTCGTGTCGAACTCAAGCAAAACGAAATGCAAGCCAAGCAATTGCAACTGTCGAATGGTATCGTCCTAGCCAAACGGCTGCTGTGCCAGCAAATCGGCATTCCCTACAGTGATGAAATCGTATTCCTTCCTGAGCCAGAACCCAACAACGACATCCAATTGGCTACAGGAACCAGTTCCCGACCCGAGCACCGTCTGCTGGATCTAAACATTGACGCACAGAAACTTAGAAAGAAAATGACCATAGGTGAATCCCTACCCCAGATTGTATTAGGCGGGATGGGAAACCATGGAAATCTCATCAAGAACTACAAATACAACTCCAACGGACTACTCTTTGCAACCGCCGCCATTCCGATTTCACAATGGTGGGAAACGTGGCACAAAATCAAGGAACATGACATCAGCATCAGGCAAGCTGAAATCATGCGCAACGACCTGAACGAAAAAATGGAGCTTCAAGAGCAACAGGCCTACAATCAAATGATTGAAGCATGGGCCCTTATCGCATCCGACAAAAAAGCCGTTGAGATGGCTAATGAGAACTATAGGCTGGCAGAATTGAACTACAAGGCAGGCATGAACACCATGACCGATGTCCTCGAGGCAAACGCCTTGCTCCTCCAAGCCCAAAACTCTTTAACCGACAGGCAGATATCATTCGCCACTGCAAAACGACGCTACCAATACCTTACCAATTGATAATTTGAAAATAATGCAAAACAACAAATTCATCAAAAATATCATTTTCCTGCTGTTTCTCAACTTGTTGGTGAAACCTTTCTGGATTCTCGGCATCGACCGCGAGGTGCAGAACATGTTGGGCGACCAATCCTACGGCCTCTATCTGGCCATTTTCAATTTTTCATACCTATTTTATATTATCCTTGATTTAGGCATCACGAATTTCAACAGCCGCAACATTGCACAGGATAACAAGCTGCTATCCAAACATTTTGCAGGCCTTTCCGAAGTGAAGCTCATTCTCGGACTGATTTATGCCGTCGTCATTTTCGCCATCGGCTACCTGAAAGGCTTCCGCGAAGGTTTCCAACTCAAGTTGCTGTTTTGGTGCGGCTTAAACCAAATCCTGCTATCGTTCATTCTCTTTCTGCGGTCCAACATCCAAGGACTGCTGCTTTTCAAGACCGACAGTTTCCTCTCCATCTTCGACCGGCTGCTCGCCATTCTCCTGATGAGCATGATTTTGTGGACCGGCTGGTTCCCGAGGGAAAACTTCAGCATAATATGGTACTTGCAGGCACAGACCGTAGCCTACGTCTGCACCCTTATCGTCGCTTTAAGTGTGGTACTGAAACACACCGAAAAACTGGAGTTTAACTTCAACTTCAAATTCTTCACCGACATCATCAGGCAAAGCCTTCCTTTCGCCTTGCTCGTCCTTTTGATGAGCGTTTACAGCCGCATCGAGCCTATACTTTTGCAGCATCTCTTGGACGATGGCGAAGTGCAGGCAGGCATTTACGGCCGCGCCTACCGCCTTTTCGATGCCGGCAACAACATTTCGAACCTCTTTGCCGTGTTCCTGCTGCCTATGTTTGCCGCCACCATTGCAAAAAAGGAAAGCCTCAACGACTTGGTGAAATCATCATTCAGCCTCATCGTGGCCATGGCGGGCATCGTCACGGTGCTGTGTTTCTTCTACCGACAGGAAATCATGCAGCTGATGTATAACGCCGAGCCTGGCGAAAGCGAAGCCGACTTCATGCTGCGCATCGGACAATATGCCAAGGTCTTCCCTATCCTGATGGGCAGTTTCTTCTGTCTTTCAACGACCTACGTCTTCGGAACGCTGCTCACCGCCAACGGCAGTCTTCGCCAGCTGAACATCGTAGCCGCCCTGGGTGTCATCATCAACATTCTGCTGAACCTGATTTTCATACCGCTGTTCAAATCGATCGGCGCCGCTTGCACCAGCCTCTGCGTGCAAGCCGTCACCGCCTATGCGCAATACCTCATTGCCAAACGCATCCTGAAATTTGAATTGGGCGGTCGCTACTGGATGCACATCGTGCTGTTCATCGTTTCGGTTGCAGCCATTACATTCCTTGCAAAATCACTGAATATCAATTGGATGTTGAGCTTCGCCATCAGTTTTGTCGCAAGCCTTGCACTCATATTCATCACCAGACTCTTAAACCTTAAAGAGATTGTTGGCTTGGTGCTGTCGAAGTCACAGAATGATTAAATTCATTTTTTCGTTGGCGCTTTCAACATAATTCCCTATTTTTGGCACTTTATTATAAGCAAATAATGGACGAACAAAAGAATAACGCATACAGTTCCAAACAGTTATGCAAATTGCTGATAGATTACCGCAAGTCCGTAATCATCATTTTGGCAGTTGCTGCCCTCATGGCGGTCTTATTCAGTTCACCGCTTTTCATCACACCGCTTTTCAAGTCTACTGCTGTGCTTTATCCGACATCAAGTAACTCAATATCAAAGGTTTTGATAAGCACGACTTTTTCGACAGACAAGGACATCATGAATTTCGGTGAAGACGAACAGACCGAGCAGATGCTTCAAGTGCTGAATTCAAACAAGGTTCGCGACAAAGTCATCGAACGCTTCAACCTGATGGAACATTATGAAATTGACCCCAACCAGAAATTCCCCTACACGAAACTGAACAAACTCTACGACAGCCGCATAAAGTTCCGTCGCACCGAATACAATGCCGTGAAAATCACCGTTTTGG
>CALGBV010000310.1 GCA_937884015.1 uncultured Bacteroidales bacterium | reverse complement strand
CCGACTGGCTGCGCTCCGAACATCGCTATTTCAACATCAACCAGACCGAAGGCCTTGTGATTTTCCAGCAGCGTTTCGGCAACTTCACCATTCGCCCCGGCATCACCTACGGCCTGATTCGCGTCAAAGCCACTTATTTGGACACGCCAGAATTTAACACAACCAAGTTCTTCCCAAATTGGCGACCATCGCTGCACCTCACCTACCGCACAGCTTCGATGCACAATTTCTACCTGAGCTACACGCGCCGAAATACCGTCGACTGGGTCAGGAACTTCACCGAGCGCATCAACTATTCGGAAGAATCGATGAGCACCGGCAATCCCGATTTGCTGCCCACGACAACCGATGTGTTTGAAGGCGGCTGGGCGAAATATTGGGACGGCTTCGGCTCGGTCAGCGTGAAAGGCTACTACAAAAACTCGAAAGACAACATCAACACGGTGACGGAATCCATTTTCAGTCCCATCATTGGTCGAACCATCAGTATTTCAAAGCCTTACAACATTGGAAAATATTACGATGCAGGCTTTGAGTTCAACCTGACCTACCGTCCCAACGCCATGCTCAACATCCGTCTGGATGCCAATATTTATGACTCGTTCCTGAAGACCGAATACAAAGACGAAACGGAAGAAAACCGCATGCTGTGCTACAATTTCCGCCTCAACGCCTGGACAAAAGTCCTGAACAAACTGGAACTGATGGGCACAGCCTATTACAACTCGCCCACGCAAACCCTCTACACCTTGAACCAGACTGCCTACGGCATCAACTGTGGCCTTCGTGCCGATTTCTTCGAAAACCGGCTATCCGTATTGCTCAACGCAAATGATATTTTCAACTGGAACAAGGAAGACAACAATATTTTCAGTCCAACTTATTCTTCTTACAGCACCAACAGAACCAACAGCCGTTATGTCAGTCTGGAAGTGATATTCAAAGTGCTGTAAAGAAAAGATAAGGCGTATAGGTCAAATTGCAGGAAAAAAAATAGCAGTCATGCTTCTATAGGT
>CALGBV010000309.1 GCA_937884015.1 uncultured Bacteroidales bacterium | reverse complement strand
AGCCGTCTTTGATTTCTTTGATGGTATGACGGCTCGCTTGCTCCATGTGTCCGCTCCTATTGGCAAGGAGTTGGATTCATTGTGCGATGTGGTTTCCTTTGGTGTTGCTCCATCAATGATAATCTACACGTGGATCACGCGATGCCTTCACGAGCTGCCGGCCTCTCAGGTCAACGGATTCACCGAGTTACTGCCGCTCATCGTGCTGATTGTCCCGGCGCTATCAGCCGTCCGTCTCGCACGATTCAACTTGGACGAGCGACAAGTCACCACGTTCTTCGGTCTGCCGACGCCCGCCAACGCCCTGTTCCTTGGATTTCTGCCAATGACAGCGGAAAGGTTGTCGTTTCTCAACAACTTCTGGGTAGTCTGCATACTGACCGTAGGTTTTGCCATATTGTTGGTCAGCAATATCGAAATGCTCTCACTTAAATTTAAAGACTTCAAATTCAAAGGCATAAACGTAGCCCGTTACGCATTGCTCTTCACGGGGGCGCTTTTGATTCCCTTTTTCCATTGGGGCGCATTTCCACTGATTATTTTAGCCTACATCATAATCTCATTATTTTACCACACCCTTCAGAAATTGCAAGTTATATGAAAGTCAATTCCATTGCATTGTTTTGCGGTTCAGCCGAAGGCAAGAACCCTCTTTATTGCCAATTAGCCTACCAATTTGGGAAAATGTGTGCCGAGCGCAACATCACGCTGTACTACGGCGGCGGTGCCATCGGCATGATGGGAGCGGCTGCCAAAGGTGCTATGGAAAACGGTGGCAGCGTCATCGGCGTGGCGCCTACTTTCTTCAAGAAAGGCGCCGTCTTGGCTGAAGACATCCCCCAGATGATATACGTGAAGACGATGAGCGAGCGCAAGCAACTGCTCGAATGCAATGCTGATGCCTTTGTCACCCTGCCCGGCGGCTACGGCACCATGGATGAGCTGTTCGAAATCATCACGGACGCGCAACTCGGCATGCATTTCAAGCCTGTCGCATTGTTCAATCCCAACGGTTTCTACGACTTGCTGCTCGCGCAGTTGGACCGATTCTGCGACGAAGGGTTCCTGAGACTTTTCCATCACGGACTGCTCATCAACGCAACGACCCTCGAAGAGCTCTTCCTTGGATTGGAGAACTACGAGAGCACCAACGACCACACCTGGCTGGATAAAATAAGACACTAGTGAACGCCCTTTTTCTTGCCAAAATCGAAGGCAATATAGGCACAAAGGTAAAATTTCTTGGCATCATTGTCAGCCATCTGCTGGATAAAGGGGAAAACCATATCGATGGAAGCTCCGACCTCCAGGGCCTGCAGTTTGTAATCATTTTTCGCGAACTCAAAATTCAGCCCCGTTTTGGCATAGAAACCCGGACGGAATGTTGTCTGCAGGATGCCGGTAAACATAGAGGCACCGCCAATGATATTGTTAAGATTATGGATTTCAGGATTATACCGCACCATCTCCGCAAACCCCGTATTATAGTTCAGCACCTCGACATAATTGGGGATGCCGATACCGATGGAGGCACCGGCGGAGAGATTGTAGCTCACCTTGACGCCGCCCCAATAGGGCTTTTGATGAAGCGTGCGCTGGTAGCCATAGCCGCCGTGCAGAAAGAACAGCGTGTACAGCTGCCCATAGCGGCACGGGCGAACACCTTCGTACATTGTGTTAATAGAGCGCACGGACTTAGGATGCTGGTTATACGTCAACTCGACCTCCCAGTAGTGCTTATTCAAAATATCAGGAGTGCGTCCGTGCTGAAATCCGACGCCGAAGCCGCTCGTATTGGCCATCAGTTCGAAATTCCACTCCTTCAGCGTCACGTCATGATAGAACTCGCCCACCTCCTGTGCCGAAAGATACGACACAAAAAAAACGCCTACAAAAAACAGAACTGTTCTTTGCAAACGATGAAGATGGAAAAGCGGAGACATGACCGACAGACTTTTTACTCAGCGATATTGGCTGGAGCTTCGTAATAAGTATAGTGACCGTAAGCGGCACATTTGTGTTGGGTGTCACATGCGGAGAAAATTGCCAATCCGCACAAAAACATAGCTGCTAATACAATAATTTTCTTCATTTTCGTTATTCGATTTAAAACGTGCAA
>CALGBV010000308.1 GCA_937884015.1 uncultured Bacteroidales bacterium | reverse complement strand
GAAATATTCAAGCTGTGCCTGGCCAGCTACTTGACCCGTACGCACAGGCAATGCGGCACAAGTCAAATCCAAAAGCAAATCGTGATTCATGCGCACGCCGTACTTGAAAAGCATGTCATCGAGGTTCAAGTCCATGTCGACGGCAATGGTCGATTCCTGCATCTGGAGACTGTCCATGGTAGCCATGACCGGCTCAACGAGCCACAACACCTTGCCGCCGTGCATGATATACTGGTCGATGAGGAACTTGTCCTTTTCATCGAAAGGCTCCGTAGGTTTGGCAATGACGATGGCATCGTAACTTGGGAAAGCGCTCACCTTGCCGTTTTCATCGGCTTCAGTGCGGTGCATCAAGGCATCAATCTTGCCCTCGATGGCCACGCGGCTGACATTGTAATGTTGCGACAGGGTTTGCGTAATATCGTAAATGTCCTTTTCTTCCAATTCGCCGTGACCTTCGAGGAAAGCCACCGTTGGTTTTTCCAACTGCGTGATGCTCTTGACGGCTTCAATCAGACGGAATTCAAGGTTTTGCATGGAAGCATTCAACGCCTCTTCCGACGACTGTCCCATCTGGCTTTCAAGCAAATCGACGGCCAATTCCTTGTCGTTGCCGTAGCTGACCACGACGCCAGGCCAAATCACCATTTGCTTTGAAGAACCATCGCTGTTTTGCACCGAAAGTTCCGTCGGATTCAGTCCTGCCTGATAAAGCGACCTGTAAACTTCGTTGCGTTCAGATGCATCGGCAAAATCGGAAGGGTTAATAAATTCATAATCAATGTATTTCGAATAAGCCCTAAACTCATCCAACATTTCTTTCGTTTCGCGGCGCAGCTTCTTGAAACCTGCCGGGAAATCGCCTTCAAGATAGACCTTGAAATAGACATAATCGTTCAGTTCGCCCAAAATATCCTTTGTGGTGTTCGAAAGCGTGTAACGTTTTTCGCTCGTCAGGTCAAAACGGGTAAAGACGAAAGAACCAATCACATTTATCACTATGATAATCACCAAAGTAACGATGAACGAAACGATTTGGCTTTTCTTTAAACTCTTGCGTTTGTTTTCCATAATCAATCCTCCTTACCATTTGCGGCTCGCAAGAACCAGTTTTGTTGAACTTAAAAACAACACAATCACGCTGAGGAAATACAGCACGTCGCGCGTATCGACCACGCCACGGCTGAGTGAACTATAATGCGTAGCCATTCCCAACTGCTTGATAAACAAATCGATGCTTCCAAACAGCGACATGGAATAAATCAATTCAAATCCAATGTAAAGAAATCCGCAAAGGAACACGGAAAGAATGAAAGCAAGGATTTGGTTGTTGGTGACCGAACTACAGAAAATGCCTATGCTAACGAAACTTGCGCTCAGCAAAAACAAGCCGATGTAAGAGCCCCAAATGCCGCCGCTATCGAGATTGCCGACGGGCATACCGAGACGGTAGACCGAGAAATAATAGATAAGCGTCGGAATCAAGGCCAACAGCACTAATGCCACACCCGCAAGGAACTTTGCCAGAATAATCTGCCAGTCCGACAAAGGTTTGGTGAGCAGCATTTCAATCGTTCCCGTGCGGTTTTCTTCGGCGAAACTGCGCATCGTGACGGCAGGCACCAAAAACAGGAAAACCCAAGGCGCAATGATGAAAAGGCTGTCAAGATTGGCGTAATTGGAATTCAAAATGTTGAAATCGCTCTGGAAAACCCAGAGAAACAGTCCCGTAATCAGCAGAAAGACAACAATGACCATGATGCCTATCAGCGAACTGAGGAAGTTGCTAATTTCTTTCTTAAAAAGTGCGTACATACCTTATTTAGGTTTAAAACGGCAAAAATAGGAAAAATCTTTCTATCTTCGCAGAATCAATCGCGCTTCAATCATCATGAGAATCATTAAACACGTTTTCGTCCTTCTTTGCTTGTGTTTGGTTTTTGCTAAATGCCACAGAAAAAACCAAGATAATTACTTGAAAACCGAGCAGTTATATGAATTATTCCAAAATCCCGAATCACAGTATCATCCTTTTGTGCGCTGGTGGTGGAATGGCGACAAGGTCGAATCCGATGAACTGGTTCGCGAAATGGAATTGCTGAAAGAGGCAGGCATTGGCGGCGTCGAAATCAATCCGGTGGCTTTCCCAAGCTATTGCGACAGCATTGGGAAAGAATCCTTGCAATGGCTTAGTCCTGAGTGGATTGACATGCTGAAAGTGTGTTTTGACAAGGCCAAGGAACTCGACATGACTTGCGACCTCATCGTGGGTTCGGGCTGGCCTTTCGGCGCTGAAATCCTTGAAGGCGAGGAACGTGCACAGATCGTGGTCAACTATGCCGAGCCTGTCAAAGGACCTTGCACGCTCACCATCAACCGCGACAGCATTTTTGAAAAATCGATGCCGAAAGTGAGTTCGCCCTACAAAGGCAATGTGAAGGAGTTGATGCAACTGAAACTTTATCCGAATCCCGTTTCCGACATTACGCAAGGCATTGACGTCCTGCAAACCGACAGCATTTTCACCATCGAAGTGCCTGAAGGCGAATACACCTTGGCAGGTTTGGTGAAAATCACCGGATTCCTTGAAGTCATCAATGGTGCGCCAGGTGCGTCCGGTCCCGTGCTGAACCATTTCGACACGGAAGCCGTCAACAAATATCTTTACAACATGTCGGATTCCATCGAAGGCAGAATCGGGCCTTTGAAAGATAACATTCGCGCCCTTTTCACCGACAGCATGGAACTTGAAGGCGCCAACTGGACGAACGACATGGCCGATGAATTTGAGAAACGATATGGTTATAAGCTAACCGATTATCTTCCGTTTATCTTGTTTAAAATCGGATCGATGGGCAGCGCCTTGAATTACGATGCCGTAGTGCCCGTCACCGAAGAAATGAATGAAAAAGTGCAACGCGCCCGCTACGATTTTGAAGATTTCAAGGCACAACTGATGAAAGAAAGATTCACCGACACTTATCTCGCATGGTGCCACAATCTCGGCGTGAAAGCCCGCGCACAAGCCTATGGCCGTGGCTTTTATCCTCTGGAAAACGCCATGGGTTACGACATCCCTGAAGGCGAATCGTGGACCACAAACTGGCTACGCCACAAGCCCGGCGAAGAGATGGCCGAAAGCGACTACCGCCGCGGCCGCGCCTACACGATGGTAAACAAATTCGTGTCATCGGCAGCACATTTGTCGGGCAACCGCATGATGAGCTGCGAGGAAATGACCAACACCTACACCGTGTTCAACATGACTTTGGAACAACTGAAACTCGGCGGCGACCAGACCGCCATTTCGGGCGTCACGCACAGCGTTTTCCACGGCTTCAATTATTCGCCGAACAAGGAAGTCGCTTTCCCAGGCTGGCTGCGTTACGGCGCCTTTTACTCCGAAAACAACAACTGGTGGCCCTATTTCAAATATTATAACGAATACAAGGCTCGACTCGCAACAGCCTTACAACATGGCACTTACTATGCCGACATCGCCATTTTGAATCCCGAAAACGACATGTGGAGCACCATCGGAATGCAAAACGAGCCTTTACCGAATGTAACGCGAGCACCTTACAAGACCTTCATTTGGGAAGCCATCGACAAATGCGGCGGCGGCGTGGATTATGTCACCGAAAACATCATCAGCGATGCACAAGTCAAGAAAGGAAACATTTGTTATAATGCACGGAAATACAACACTTTGTTTGTCATTGATGTGGAAAGCATGCATCCCGGAACCTCCGAGAAACTGCTGCAATTTGCCAAACAAGGCGGCAAGGTGATTTGCATCGACACAATTCCTTACAAATCCTTGGGATTGAGTGGCGATGTGGCAGAAAAAGATTCCATCGTAAAGGCGAACATCAAAAAAATGATGCAGTTCAAGGATAATTTCGTCTTTGTCGAGCCGCCGAAGGAGGGCTTTCTGCCTTGGTACGACAGCCTGATGAAAGCAGAACAACTGCCTCATTATCTTGATATTGAATCGCCAGATTTGTATATGATGCAAAACCGTTACACCACTGACGATGGCAGCGAAATGCTTTTCATCAGCAACTCGAACCGCTATAATGCCCACGAAACGAAAATCACCTTCAGCCGCGAAATCACCAAAGGCAAACATCCGTGGATTTGGGATTTGCAGACAGGCCAACGCTTTAAGTTGCCTTTGGATGATGATGAAAGCTACAACTTTAATTTAGGTCCTGTCGAATCCTTGCTCATTGTCTTTGAAAAGCCGCATTATCGGGAAGAAAATCCTCAAATTTGGCAGCCTTTGCAGCAAGTCATCGGTGAGGATTGCCGCGCCAAAGGTCGCTGTTCGGAAGGAACTACCAATTTGAATGTAAATGATTTATCAAACGATTGGATGGTTGAATTACGCCACAGCCGCACCGATACCATTATGGAAACCCATTTCGACACTTTGACCGATTTGAAAGAGTTGGAAGACTACAAGCATTTCACGGGCACCATTGTTTATAAAAAGTCGTTTGAACTTTATGAAATAAACCGCACCATCCTTAATTTAGGCACTGTGGAAGGTGTTGCCGAAGTGTTTGTCAACGGCCAGTCGGCAGGAGTCCGCTATTTTGGCCGCCGCTTGTTCGACATAAGCGACTTTGTAAAAGAAGGCAACAACGAGATTGAAATTCATGTACTTACGACAATGGGCAACTATATGAAAACCATGACGGACAATCTTGTGGCAAAAATTTATGTCAACCGCAAAGGCCGCGAACAGGAATACCAGCCGATGGGAATGTTAGGGCCAGTGAAGGTGTATTATTAAAATACCTATTTTTGTAAACGCAAAAGAAATCTGTATATGAAAAAGTCAATCATCACATTAGTCCTTTTGGTCTTGTTTGGTTTAGGAAACATTACCGCCCAAGAAGCAAAACCCATCTACAACGCCTCGAAATTCGGCATCCGCTCCGATGGCGTCACCATGAACACGCGCAGCATTCAGTATGCCATCGACTGGATTTCGGAACAAGGCGGCGGCACCCTGCGTTTCTGGGTGGGCCGTTACCTTACGGGCAGCATCCACCTGAAGTCGAATGTCACCATCGAACTGGTCGAAGGCGCCATCCTCGTCGGCAGTACCAATCCTTTCGATTACGACCGCTTTAACGCCATCGGTGACCGCGCCCTGATTATGGCCGAAGGCGTGGAAAACATCAAGCTCATCGGCGTTTACAACAGCGGTGGTTGCATTGATGGACAAGGGCGCGAACTGGGCAACAACTGCACCGAAATGGTTCACGCTGGCGTCATCAACGACCGCTTGAGCAACGACCGCGTTAGCGAAGGTTTCCGTCCGCGGCTGCTGCATTTCCGTGAATGTAAAAACATTGAAGTACAGAATGTTACTTTCCGTAATGCCGCCAACTGGGTTACAATGTATGACCAATGCGAAAACACTGTGGTCGACAATGTGAGGATTCAAAGCTGCGCTTTCTGGAACAACGACGGCATCGACATCGTGGATTGCGATGGTTTTCTGCTGAAAGACAGTTATATCAACTCGAGCGATGATGCCATCTGCCTCAAGTCGCACACCAACAAGAAAATCTGCCAAAATGTTGAAGTACGCAACTGTACGGCGCGTAGCAGCGCCAGCGGCATAAAGTTCGGCACCATGGGCGCAGGCGGATTTAAGAATGTGAAAATCATCAACAACCGCGTTTACGACACCTATCGCAGCGCCATCACCATTCAGAGTGTCGACGGCGGCATTTGCGAAAACATATTAGTCGATTCACTGAATGCCGTCAATGTAGACAACGCCATCTACCTGAATGTCGGAGCCCGCCGCGACAAGCAGAGTTTCATGAACGGCATCACCATTAGTAATATGTATTGCGAAGTGGCGGCCAGCAAACCCGATGCAGGTTATGAATATGAAGGTCCCGTCGAGGATTTGCCGCGCAACATTTCGCCTTGCGGAATTATCGGATTGAAGGATAGCAAGATAAAAAATGTCACTTTGGAAAACATCGAAATCATATTCCCTGGCGGCGGCGACAAGCATTATGCCTATGTCGGCCTTGACGAATTGGACAAAGTCCCGGAAATGCCAAAGGCTTATCCCGAGTTTTCGCAACACATGGAACTGCCTGCCTGGGGCTTTTTCGTGCGTCATGTCGATGGCCTGACGATGAAAAACATCAAACTGACCGCCCTAAAAAAGGATTATCGCACAGCCATTGTCTTGGATGATGTTCAAAATCATGCAATTAGCAAAATCGAAGTCATAGAACCAAATGGCAAGAAAAAGGATACAATTTTTGAGCGGAAATAAACTGAATTTTGTACCTTTGCACCTCCAAATTTTAAGTCATGTATCAAATTTTTAAAGACCAACTCGAAAAGTCAAAGTTAATTCTCACAGGTGTGAAAAGGAACCAGCGTCTTGGAAGGGAATCTGGTGCCAGCGAATCTATTTTATTGAAGATGGAAGAAGACTGCAAGCGTTTGGAAGCTTTGTCAGCCGAACTCGACAAGATGCAGGAAGAGGCTCGCAAGAAGAGCGAAGAAGCCCACGCTGCCATGGAAGTGCTGAAAAAGCACACCCTGCAAGTCAAGAAATCCATCAAGGAAAAGTACGATCAGACCTGGTGGTGCAAGTTCGGTATCCCCGACAAAAGATAAATTGCTATCCATTTATTGAAAAAGAAAAAGCCTGGTTTTCAGGCTTTTTTCGTTTTTATTAGCACCTTTTCCTCGCCTTTCAAAGTTGTGGCAAAAAGATAAGTTTCGTCGCCATCAGCGATTTTCAATGCTTTGCGCAACTCAGCAACCGAAAGCGGGAAATTCCTTGCCGCAATGCTGGCCTTCTCCACACCATCCAGCAAAACCTGTTTCACCTTCTTATTATAATGCGCCCAACCTTCCACTTCGAAAATGCGGCCCGGAAAGTCAGAAACATAATCATCAGAAGTGTATAAATTGCTGTTTTTATGTAATTTAAAAGTATTGGTGCGCTTTGCCAACGACTTGAAAAAACCACCTTTCATAATCGCAGCATTGGGTTCATAAAGATAACGTTTCACGCCATCGGCCAAAGCCAAAATGCAATTTTGCTCCGCTTCCAAAGTGAAATCCATTTGCGGCTGCTGACTCAAAAGATTGGAGCATACAAAGCGAACATCACCTTCAAAGTCTCTTTCTAGTATGAAAATCAATTCCTTACATTCATTTGCAACCGCAACAATATGAACTTCCTTCACATGGTTCAATTCGCTCAGGGCTTTTGATATGTCGAGCATTGGCGAAAGTTTAATCATCACAGTTTCAGCTTTTTCAAGCATGATTTGCTGCAATTGCACCACATCGGGCGTGCAATCGGAAATGGAAACGGTTTTCCGCCCGTATTGGTCGCGTCGCGCTGGGTCAATGAAAATACAATCCATTGGTTCGCAATGCGATAGAAAACTTTCCGAAGTTTCATTCCACACTTGAATCGGACTTTGCAAAACTTCAAAATTATGCCGCACAATTTCGCACAAATCGGGATTCATCTCCACATAATGCGCCTGCTCAAAATGCCTTGAAATGAAATGGCAATCTATGCCAAGTCCGCCTGTCAAATCGGCGAAAGTCTTGCCTTTCAGCAAATTGGACTTGTAATTTGCCGTTGCTTCCGACGAACACTGCTCGACGGAAAGATGTATGGGAAACAGCAAATCGTCGTTCTCGCTCCACGATGGCACCTTCTTTTGCAGAATTTGTCGCGCTTCGATTTGACGCAAGGCCAAAGGCAAATCGACATCGGCAGGCGCTTTTTTTAAAGCCAGTTTCCTGACATCAGCCGAAAGGTTTTCCTTGACATATCGTTGCGTAACCTCATTCAACATATTACAAAACATTGTCTTTCAGCGATGCAGCAATTTTCCGCTTCAATTCAAGCGTCATATTTTCCGTGTCGCTGCGGCGTTCAGGGCGGTAAAGATTTTTATATTTGCAAGGTGCCAAAGAGAATTTCAGATTGCCAAGACTGCCCGAAATATCGAGTCCCAGACGCGCCAATAAAGGCGAATCGGTGACGGAAATGTGGTAGCTGCAGGTCTTGTCCAGATTCTGTCGGCCCGAAGCCACGGCCTTGTATTTTCCAATTGAAATCATGAACGGATACAAATCGACTTGATCTTTGAAAACTGTCATCTGCATATCCAGACTGTCGATTTTATATCTTCCATCAGTGCTAACACCCAACATATCAGTGATTTTCGTAAACGAAAGCTGGTCGTTCACGGTCAAGTTCTGGCCCTCAATATCAGCGGCGGCACGCATTGTGGATACCTTCGGCTGATAATTGGATTTGAGGTAAGTCTCGGCTGCAATGTGAAATTCGGCCTGTCCGTCGAAAGTGCGCAACATCGGAACCAGCGTGTCGATGTAAGGAATCATCGTCAGCAAGTCGTTGATTTGTACATCCAAAAGGTGAAAATCCATGCCGAGGAAAAGGTGGTTTTTGCGCGGCGAGCGGTACATGGCCGTGAGTTGCATTTCGGCGGCCTTGTTGGTGAAACCGATTTCCTGCAAAATCAAAGTGCCGTCTTTCACGGTCATTTGTCCGCCAAGATTATTCAGGTCGAAATTGTCGTAAATGGCTTTTTTCGTCTTGACACCAAAGTAAAAATCGACGCCTTTCGGCACGATGAATGGATTGTCTTCCTTGCTGACAGTTTCGTCCATCGCCAACGAATCTGGGTCACTGCCCAAGCCTGATGTCAAATCCATCAATTCATTGATATTCAAGAACTCAGAAGTCAATTGCAATTCGCCTTTCATCAGATTGCCGTTATCTTCAATCCATTCCTTGATGCCCACCACGTTGCCTTCCAAACTCATATCGGACTGCCCGATTTTCACTGTGCTCTTCTTGAAGCCTAATTCGTGAGAATTGAACAGGAAATCAATGTTCGGGACATAAATGGTTTCGCTGATGCCATCGACTTGAATCTCAGCGTTTTTCAGTGAAAAATCGGCCTCTGGATTCCACTTGTTCAGGAAATCGTTTTTCGTCTTATCCTGATGCGCCGCTGCCGCCACTTTCAGCGATTCGGTGTTGAGCAGATAGGCCTGGCCCATGTTGGCATCGATGTGCTTGCTGTCGAAAGTAACGCGTGCATTCAAATCCTTCGGTTTTTGCTTCGAAGGCGTCGTCACAAACGTAATCGACGGCGAATTGGCATTGACCTTAATGGTATCATAAACGAAATCCAACTTACTGAAATTCAGGTCGGCATTCAGGTTCATCTTCCCTATCTCGCCGGTAAAATCATCGGCGGTTGCACTCAGGGCGAAATCGTTCAGCTTGGCATTCATTTCCTTGCCAACTTGTGCCGTCAAATTGCCGCTTGCCAATGCGATGTAAGCACCTTTGCGACCTTTGATTTTGCGCGATGCAGGCAAAGTGAGGTTGACATCCAACTTCTGCGCCACAGCGTGAATGGTGTCCATATCGAATGCGAAATCCTTGATTTTCAGCGTTCCATTGGCTGTCAGACGATTGAGGTTGTAATCGTCCAAAGATTTCATCAAATCATCCAAAGTGAATTTTACATTCAGATTGACATCGGTGCGCCCCTGGATTTTCATATTTTTCGGCAGAAAACTCTTGATATCGGCCATCGGCAAATCGGCCTTGGCGTTGAGGTCGAAATTCAAGTCATCGGTCAAATCGTTGACAAAACCGCTGACATTCAATTTGGTATTGTGGAATTTTGCTGTCAATTGAGAGACTTCGACATTCGATTTTTCGTTGAGATTCAAATCTAATAAAGCCTGCAAATCGACATCAGTAAACGGATAAGGCAGGCTCGGAATATTCACGGAAGCCTTGTCGGTCAACACTTTGGCCGTAATCAGTGGCATTAAGGAATCGTTAAACGTTCCTTTCACCTGCGCTTCGGCAATGGAAAGCTTTCCGGCAAACTTCATGCTGCTCAACGAATTAGCGACTTTTTCGGGCAGATAAGTCATCACATCTTCAACAATCAGCGTGTTGGTGTTAAGGTTCAAATCCATGTTGATATCACCGTTTTTTGCCATTTCAACATCGCCAGCGAGATTAATAAGATATTCATTCAGAGCAATTTGCGCATCATTAAGCGTGCCTGACATATTGTCGAGGTTGAAATGCAAAGGAAGCGTCAAGTTCAGCGCATCGTTGTTCAAGTAATCCTCGCCCAAATTCAGGCAAATGTCAGGCGTAGCCAGCTTCAGCGTGCCGTCAATTTGGTTGAAATCATTCACATTGCCATCGAAACCAAGCGATAAAGCATTGGTTTTCAGATTGATGCTTTTCATGTTCAAAGCAAGGTTTTCGGCTTTCAAGGCCAAATCGGCATCAATATCGCTGTCCTTCATATTGCCTTTCACATCAAGATTGAGGCCATCGGCATTGGCCAGCATATTTGAGCGCGCATCGGTGTAAATGACCTTTGAGTTTTTTAACTTAACTTCCTCAAGATTAACAAGATAATTGAAATTTGAGGATGTCGTATCGCTGTTTTCCGA
>CALGBV010000307.1 GCA_937884015.1 uncultured Bacteroidales bacterium | reverse complement strand
GAGGTGCTTGCCGCCGGACTGATTCAGCTCTCGGGCTGGAAAGCCGACTGCAATTTCCTGGACTGCATGTGCGGCTCGGGCACCTTGCCCATCGAGGCGGCCATGTATGCTATGAAGATTCCGGCAGGCTACTACCGCAAGCAGTGGGGCTTCATGAAATGGGACGACTGGGACCCTGAGCTTTGGAGCCGCATCAAGGACGAGGCCGACAGCCAGATCCGTGATTTCGACTACGAGATTTGGGCTTCCGACCGCTCGCCGAAAGCCGTCGCCATTGCCGAAAACAACATCACATACGCGCACTTGCAGCGCGACATCCACCTGATGAAGAAAAACATGGAAGACCTGACGCCTCCCGATGGTGGCGGCATCGTCATCATCAATCCGCCGTATGGCGACCGTCTGGAGGAAGACGATATCGATTTGGTGTATGAAAACATCGGCAACACCTTGAAACGCAATTTCCAGGGCTTCCAGTGCTGGCTCATCACCGATGATGCCGTCGCCCTGAAGCATGTGGGCCTGAAGCCAAGCGAAAAGATTCCGGTGTGGAACGGACCGCTAGAATGCCGTTTCGTGCGTTTCGACATTTTCGGAGGCAAGTATAAGGAAATGAAAGCCAGGGAAGCTGAAAATTCAAACGAAGAAGAGAACGTGGATTAATGCAGATTGATATGAGGAAACTTTTATTATTGACAGCTTTATTGATGTGCTGCTTTTTGGCAAATGCCCAAAAAAACGACACGATAGTATCTAAGACCTATGTCAAGCAGAACACCGAGAAATGGAACCAATACGATCCTGAGCGCGGTTTCTTCCAGAAAGCCTTTACCGATAAAGGCGACCCGCGTTTCATGATTACCAACGAGGACGAAACCTTCAGTTTTGGCGTCGGTGGCGTCGTTCATGTGATTTCGTTCTTCGATTTCAACGGTTCGCTTGATAATAAGGATTTTTCCACATGGAACATTTCAGTGCCTTCAGACCGGGCGCCTCAGTATGGTATGACCATGGGCAGCACGAAAATCAATTTCAAGGCGAAATCGAAATTGGGGAAACACAATCTGATAGCTTTTGTCTCATTCAATACGCCTTCGTCGGAAGACAAAATCAAACTCCGGCATGCTTACATCTCCTGGGGGGATTTCACCATTGGCAAAACTTATTCGTTTTTCATGGATTTGGCCGCAGGTCCTATGACGGTTGACCTGCAAGGCCCGAACACCCAGATAGCCCTTAGCTCGCCTTTGCTCGGTTATATGCATTCTTTCGGCAATTGGACGCTTGCCGCGGCTTTGGAGATGCCAAGTTATAAGGTGCCTGAAGCCACGCCAACAGGCGTTAGCTTGAATGATTTTGGCATTTATGATGAGTTCCAGTCGACTCCCGACCTCTCTGCTCATGTCAAATACAAGGGTAATTTCGGACATTTCCAGGCCGGTTTCCTTTTCCGCAGGTTGCATTATTGGGTTGGCAACCATCCCAGTTATTCCATTTCGGAGACGAGAGCGTGCAACGGATTTGGCGTTTCGCTGAGCGGATTGGTCAACATCACGCCTAAGCTGTTTTTCACCTTCCAAGGCATATATGGAAAAGGTGTGGCAAACTATCTGAATGACTTCTCGGATGCTGGAATCGACCTCGTTTTGAACAAGACATATACCGATGGCAGCGACATGAGTTCCATGATGGCACTGCCCACTTACGGCGGTTATGGCTCACTCCAATACAATTGGAATGCCAAGTTCAGCTCGGCGTTGGTTTTGGGGCTGACCAAAGCGGCAAAAGTCAATGATGTCTACAAGCAGTATTATCAGTTTGATTTCTCGCGCTATAGTGCACTCAACCTGTTCTATAAAATCAATGACTATTGCACTTGTGGCATAGAATACCTGCACGGCTACCGCCAGGATTTTGTCCCGAATTCCGAAGATTCTGCTTATGGTCATGCCAACCGCGTCAATGCCATGTTCAGCTATACGTTCTGATTTTATTGGGTTTTTCGGGTAAAAATGAAACGGATGCAGCAAGCGTCCGTTTTTTTTGATTTTATTTTGCTTTTTCTTGCATTGTTCCAAAACATTTTTATAGTTTTGTGACTTAAATAGATAAACACAGTTAATAAACAAATTGTTTCACTAAAACTAACAGCAATGAAAAGATTTACTTTTATGTTGGCTGCATTGTTCGCAGGAACAATGGCCTTTGCCCAGACTGAAGACAAGGCGCAAGCCATTGACCAGTATGGCAACAAAGTTGATGTCGAGGAAGTGACAGCATCAAGCCGTGACGGTATCCTCGTGTTCGAATCAAAGGACAAGGACTACAAACTGTGGTTCGATACCAGAGTGCAGGTCGATTTCGGCAGTTTCTTCGGTCAGCAGGAATGGGCTGACCCGGTTGGCGATGGCGCCAGCATCCGCCGTGCGCGTTTTGCCGTCAAGGGACAAATCACTCCATCTTGGTATGGCGAAATCGATATGGAACTTGCCAATGGTTCCTTTGAATTGAAGGATGCTGTTGTCCGCTACAATGGCCTCAAGAACTGGCAGTTTACCGTTGGTAACATGAAGCCTGACTTTTCGATGTCGCGCAACACATCATCACGTTACCTCGAATTTATGGAACGCCCGATGATTGTCAACGCTTTGGCTCCAAGCCGTCATCTCGGTTTGTTTGCCAAGTATAGCAACAAGTATTTCTTCGGCAGTGCCAGCGTTCTCTTCCAGGAAATCGAAGGCCAGGAAACCCGCACTTTCGTTGAAGACCAGAACAAGGATTACGGCATGGAAGAAGGTCTGTCGTATGTCGGCAAGATTGTTGTCCGTCCGGTCAACGAAACCAACTACGGCTTGCATATCGGCGGTGCTTTCATGTACGACACGCCTAAGACCTCTGACGAAGGCGGCGTGAATGGCGTGACACGCTACAGCACCCGCAACACCACCAACATCAATCGTAAAAAGTATGTCGATACCGACGATATCAAGTTCACCGACCATAACCTTTTGGCAACAGCCGAACTCGCTGGTCACGTTGGCGGCCTCCGTATGGAAGGTGCCTGGATGGCCGACTGGTGCTATCTTGATGCAGAACACGCACTGGACAAGCCATATTATTTCAACGGCTGGTATGTCGAAGGCGGTTACCTCCTCTTCGGCGGCAAGCAGAGTTACGACAGCGACGGCGCTAAATTCAACCGCGTCCGTGGCGGCAGAAGCTGGGGCGATGTCGAACTGGCTCTCCGCTATGAATATGTCGATATGAACGATTATGAAGGTCGTGCCAATGCCGAAGCCATCTATGGCGGTTCGGCAGAACTTTTTGGCGCTGGCTTGAATTTCTATTTCGGCAAGAACGTGAAGGTTGCCCTTAACTATCAATATGTCAACAACGACCGTTACGCCAACGGCAAGGGCAAACTCTACTGCGGTCTCGATGCTGCCGGCAACCCGACCAAGGACTTCACACAAGTTGATTTGGCACAAGGCGAAGGCGGTGTCAACTACCACATGCTCCTCGCTCGTTTCCAAATCGCTTTCTAAAAATCATAATTGTCTAACATTA
>CALGBV010000306.1 GCA_937884015.1 uncultured Bacteroidales bacterium | reverse complement strand
TGTGAAAGACGGCCTTGAAAGGATTCATCATTTTTGTGACCGCATACTTGACAAAAGACGAAACGGAAGTGACATCGTTTTTAATCAAGCGGTCTAAATCGTAATCGTATTGATAATCAAGTTTGTAGAGTAGTCCATCATCAACGTTTTTCAGACCAGAAAGCATTTCAGTCTGCGCCTTTTTCAAGGCACAGGCTGGATTGCTGTTTTGAGCGTTTGCCGCCATTGCAAACAGCAAAACGCTAAAAATCAAAATTTTCTGCAAAAAATTCATTCTGCTGGCTTATATTCCAATCCCATATTGTAAAGGATGAACGAATAGATGTCGGCCTGTTCTTCCAAAACCTTTGAAATCGGTTTGCCACCACCGTGACCAGCTTTCGAGTCGATACGGATAATCTTAGGTTCGTTGCCAGTTTGGGCAGCCTGAAGCGTAGCGGCATATTTGAATGAATGTGCCGGAACAACGCGGTCGTCGTGGTCGGCAGTCGTGACCATAATTGCAGGATAATGAACATCTTCGCCACTCTTGATGGTGTGTAATGGTGAATAAGCATACAGTGCCTTGAACATTTCTTCGTTGTCTTCGCTAGTGCCGTAGTCGCTGGCCCAGTTCCAACCGATGGTGAACAGATGATAACGCAGCATGTCCATCACGCCGACTTGTGGAACGGCAACACGGAACAAATCAGGGCGCTGATTGACGACAGCACCGACCAAAAGACCGCCGTTTGAGCCACCATTCAAGGCGAGATAATCAGCTGAAGTGTAATTGTTTGCAATCAGGTATTCTGCGCAGGCAATGCAGTCGTCAAAGACATTCTGTTTTTGGAGTTTCGTGCCGGCCAAATGCCATTCTTCACCGTATTCGTTTCCGCCACGCAGGTTCATTTCTGCATAGATGCCACCGTTTTCCATGAAAGGAAGACGTGATGTCGAGAAACCAGGATTCAGTGTGATGTTGAAACCGCCGTAGCCATAGAGCAGGGTAGGGTTGGTGCCATCTTTCACAAGGCCTTTTTTGTAAGTCAGAAACATAGGGACTTTTGTGCCGTCCTTCGAATCAACAAAAACCTGTTCGGTGACGAAATCTTCGGGCACGAAATCGACTTCAGGAGCGCGGAAAACGGTCGAGGTGTTGCTGTCGATGTCGTATTTGTAAATCGTAGTCGGGAAGGCAAACGATGTGAAGGCATAGAAGATTTCCTTTTCATCGTAACGGCTGCTGAAACCGACAGCACCGAATGTCGGCAATGCGATTTCGTGCATCTTGTTGCCATTCATATCGAAGACAAACGAATGATTTGCAGCATCTTGGTCGTAAGTGACAATCATCTTGCCGTCAGCAAGGTTGATGCCTGCAATGACATTTTCTGATTCAGGAATAATGGTTTCCCAGTTTTCCATTTGAGGATTCTTGGCGGAAACGCGGCAGATACGGCCTTTCGGAGCATCGTAATTGGTGAAAATATATAAGGTGTCGTTGATGACATCCAAAGGCGAGTAGGAATAATCCATATCGCAGGCAATCTGAACGAACTGGCTCATGACATTTTGCATATCCTTAATCCAAAGGGTATGGCCGGCGCCTTGTCCGCTTTCGAAAAGGAACATATAATGCTCGTCTTCGGTCAGACCAACCTGGTGGAAATAACGTGGCTGTGACGGATTTTCATAGAAGAGCTGGTCTTCGTCTTGGCTTGTGCCCAACTTATGGTAGTAAATCTTATGGTTTTCATTGACGTTGCTGAATTCCTTGCCGGCTTCAGGCCTGTCGTAGGCAGCATAGAAGAAACCGTCTTTGTACCATTCGGCACCAGTGAATTTCGCCCATTCGATATGGTCGGGGAGGAGTTCGCGGGTTTCAATGTCCATAACGTAGATTTCGACCCAGTCGGAACCGCTGCGTTGAATGGTGTAAGCCAGATACTTACCATCATTCGACTGATGGCAGCTGCCCAATGAAACCGTACCGTCGTCCGAAAGTTTGTTCGGATCGAGAAGAACTTCAGGTTCAGCATCCAATGATTTCTGCATGTAAATCACGCTTTGATTCTGCAAACCATCGTTCTTTGAAAAAGTGTATCTTCCAAAACGTTTCGATGGCACGCTGTAGCGTTCGTAATTGACGAGTTCCGTCAAACGGTCCTTAATGGCGCCACGGAAAGGAATGTGATTCAGATAATCCTGAGTGACAGCCCTTTGCGCTTCCACCCATGCCGATGTTTCAGCGGATGTGTCATTTTCCAGCCAACGGTAAGGGTCGGCAACTTTCGTTCCGAAATAATCGTCAACGACAGTCGTGTCTTTGCGGGTCTCCGGATATTCCTTCACGGAATAACGTTCAGCAGGCTGATTGCAGCTTGCAAATGCTAATACTGTTCCCATAGTGAGAATACTTGTTTTTATTTTCATGATATTGATATGTTTATGAGTTCCTAATCTGTCACATCCATCTCCGTGTTGTCTTCGATTCTCAAATTGCTGATGATGAATTTCTGCCTTTCCATGGTGTTTTTGCCCATGTAGTAATCGAGCAGTTCCTTGATGCCGGAATCGCTGTTCAGGATGACTGGCTCCAAACGCATGTTCGGACCGATGAAAGCCCTGAATTCATCAGGCGAGATTTCACCGAGACCTTTGAATCGGGTGATTTCGGCTTGCTTGCCACATTTTTCCTTGGCAGAAATGCGTTCCTCCTCGCTGTAACAATAATGCGTCTCTTTCTTGTTGCGCACTCGGAAAAGCGGCGTCTGCAATATGAAAACGTGACCGTTACGCACCACATCAGGATAAAACTGAAGGAAAAAAGTAAGCATCAGCAGACGGATGTGCATTCCATCAACATCGGCATCGGTTGCGATGACAATGTTGTTATATCTCAGGTTTTCAATGTCTTCCTCAATGTTCAAAGCTGCCTGTAGCAAATTGAACTCTTCGTTTTCGTAACAGACTTTCTTACTCATGCCCAAGCAGTTAAGCGGTTTACCGCGCAAACTGAAAACGGCTTGTGTCAGCACATCGCGGCTCTTGGTGATGCTTCCCGATGCGGAATCGCCCTCGGTGATGAAAATCGTGCTTTCCAAACGCTTTTCATGATTGGTATTCAGGTGAATACGGCAATCACGCAATTTTCTGTTGTTCAAGCTGACTTTCTTGGCGCTGTCGCGAGATGCTTTCTTGATGCCTGCAATCTCCTTGCGTTCCTTTTCGTTGGCCAAAATCTTTTGCTGAAGCACTTGCACCGAAGCGGGATTCATGTGAAGATAATTGTCCAAATGACGCTTCAGAATGTCGAAAACGTAAGTCTTCAAAAATGGGCTGTCGTTGGTACCGTCAGGATTGTTTGGCGCAAGGTGAGTGGAACCTAATTTTGTTTTCGTTTGTGCCTCAAATACAGGCTCTTGAATCCTCACACATAAAGCACAGGTTAAACCTTGACGGATGTCGGCAGGTTCGTATTCCTTTTGGAAAAATTCGCGCACCACACGGGCGTATGCCTCGCGGAAAGCTGACTGATGCGTGCCGCCTTCGGTGGTGTGCTGACCATTGACGAAGGAATAGAAATAGTCGCTCGACTGACCATTGACATGCGTGAAAGCCGCCTCAAAATCCTCATCTTTGATGTGAATGATAGGGTAGAGGCCTTCACCTTCCATATTGTGCTCCAAAAGGTCGAGAAGTCCGTTTTTGGAATAATAACGCTTTTCGTTGTAAATCAGTGTCAATCCGCGATTTAGGTAGGCATAATTCCAAATGCGCTTGTCGATGTATTCGTCAACGTAATGGTAATTGCCAAACAAAGCCGTGTCGGGAATGAACTCAATTAGTGTGCCGGGTTCTTCGTTGCAGTCAATAATGCCGCTGTCGGAAGTCAGTTTGCCTTGCGAAAATTCTGCAATGCGTGTTTTGCCTTCGCGGATGGCTTGTGCCTTGAAATACGATGACAGAGCGTTAACTGCTTTAGTACCAACGCCATTCAAGCCAACGGATTTCTGGAAGACTTTGCTGTCGTATTTTGCACCGGTATTCAGTTTCGACACGGCATCGACAATTTTTCCCAATGGAATGCCACGGCCATAGTCGCGTATCCTGACCTTGCGTTCAGCCTTGTCTACGGTGATTTCAATTCTTTTACCAAAACCTGAAGTAAACTCATCTATCGAATTGTCAATCACTTCTTTAATCAAAACGTAAATGCCGTCATCTTGCGAGGCACCGTCGCCAAGTTTGCCGATATACATGCCAGGACGCCGCCTGATATGTTCCATATCTTCAAGGTGTACGATGCTGTCATCGTTGTAATTTTCTACAACATTTTCATTTCCATCAGGTTGCGCAAAAATATCCTGATTTTCTTCCTCAATGTAATCGTTGGCCATTAAAAACTAGTTTTGCGCAAAGATACAATTTTTTGCGCAAATTAATTATCTGAAATGAAAAAAGCCGCAATCTGAAGAATCAAACTGCGGCTTGTTTCAATTTAACATAATGTTCAGAACGGCAAATCGTCCGTTTCGCTTGCAGGTGCAGGGAAATCAGGCACTGAAGCCGGCATAGGTGGGGTCTGATGCATCATTGGCTGTGCCTGCGGCTGTTGTGCGTAAGGCTGTTGTGGAGCAGCGGCTGGTGCAGTTGCACCAACTGGGTCGAAACGCCATGCGCGTACATCCGTGTACCATTTTCCGTTAAACTCACGTGATTCAACTGAAATCTGCACTTTGACCATTTGGCCTGGTGCCAACGCTTTGGCTTCTTCAACTAAATTCGTCCAGCAAATCACGCAGACTTGCTTTGGATATTGTTCGTCGGTTTCGATGATCAATTCCTGTTTGCTCCAAGGACCGCGTGCGCTGGTGCCTGAAACCAAATTTCCTAATCTTACGACTTTTCCTATAAGTTCCATTGTATGATGTTTTAATATTGTATGCTTTGTTGAATGGCTGCAAATGTACTGCATTTTTCCCGAATATTCCTATATTTGTGCGTATTTTTTGAAATCTCAATTTTAAAAAATAATCCCGATTATGTTAAATAGAAAATTCCAGACAAAGAAAAAGCCCCAGTCTCCCAGGGCTTAATCATTTGGTTTAACGATTTATCATTCGGCATCAAGAGCCTTGGCTTCATCATACATTTTCAGTTGTGAATACATTTGCTTCAAGACTTTCTTCAGTTCTGCTGAAGGCTGTGCATCATAGCTCTGCTTGATGTAAGGAAGACCTTTACCCAGCATTTCATTTGACTGTTCCATCAAAGCATTGTACTTGTCAACTTCGTTGTAATCGAGTTCATTAGCTTCGCTTGACAATGCAGCACCAGCTCTCAGGTAAGCAATACCAAGGTTATAAATGGCATCCATGAAGTCAGGCTTGATTTCGATAGCTCTGCTGTAGAATTCAACAGCCTTGTCGAAGTTGTAAAGATCCTTATTAGTTTCATCGCCATAGATGGTACCGATGGCATACATGATTGAAACATTACCTGGATCGAGTTCATTCAGTGAAAGCAGGTCGTTCAGGGCTTCCTGGCTCTTGCCTTGGTTGATGTAAAGATTAACTTTTTCAATCAGCAGACCTGGATCGTTTGGCATAACTTCAAGGCCAGCAGAAATCATTTCAAAAGCCTTGTCGTTGTTGCCCATTGCATTGTAGACTGATGCCATGCTCTTGTAGATGTCTGGCTGATTGTAGCCATTGTTCTGAAGTTCAGTGTAATAAGCCAAAGCTGTTTCGTAGTCTTTAGAGTAATTGCATGAACTTGCAGCGAGTTTCAGCATATCGTTAGCGTCTGGGTTTTGCAGCATGATAGCGATATCGTAAGCCTTTTTGAATGCAGGAGCTGCATTGGCGAAATCTGAGACATTGTAAGCATCAGCACCTTTTTGATAATAGTTGTTCATCACAACAGCAACTCTTTGATAGATGTCAGCCTTGTTGTCGTTCAGATAAGCTTCATCTTTCATGCAGTTGGTCAGCGATTCAAACACCTTTTCCTGTGCATCGCCAGCCTGTGCCAACCATTCCGGATTCTTTGAGTCAATCACGTTTTGATAGATCATAGCGCGATAGTGCCAAGCGGTTGCCTGGTCTTTCGGCTTCATGCCAAGAAACTGTTCGTGGTTGACGCACTTTTCAATGGAAACCATTGCTTTGTCAAACTGACTGTTCTTGTTGTACATGTAGGCATCGGTTCTGTCTTTTTTCTGGGCCATCATCACGTTTGCAGTGAGCAGGACGGCCAGCAAAATCATTACTTTTTTCATTTTGATAGTATTTGTTTAAGTTAATAATTCCTATTTTGATTTACCATTAGCAATTTCCGTTCCAAACTTATTCTTCACTTGGATTTGCCTCGGTGTTTTCCGTTTCGGAAGGATTTTCGGTCGGGGTCTCCCCTGCCTGATTTTCCACGGTTTCCGTATTTTCAACCGTTTCTTCCTCTTCCTCAACGTGTTCAACCTTTGTGACAGCTGCAATCTGGTCGTTGCCGCGCAGGTCAATCAGCTTGACGCCTTGCGTTGCACGGCCCATGATGCGCAATGTGCTGACTGCCAAGCGAATCACGATACCCGACTTGTTGATAATCATCAGGTCTTCATCATCAGTAACACTCTTGATGGCAATAAGTTCACCAGTCTTGTCGGTAATGTTCAGGGTCTTGACACCCTTCGTGCCTCTGTTGGTGATGCGATAGTCCTCAATATCAGAACGTTTGCCGTAACCATTTTCGGAGACAACAAGCACATTTTGTTCAGGGCTATTGATACAAATCATGCCAATGACCTCATCTTCTTCCGAAGCCAAAGTGATAGCCTTCACACCTGATGCGTTTCTGCCCATTGGTCTGACAGTCTGCTCGTTAAAGCGGACAGCCTTGCCCGAACGCAGAGCCATCAGCACTTCATCGTCACCGCTGGTGAGGCAAGCCTCAAGCAGCTGGTCGCCTTCGCGGATGGTGATGGCGTTGATGCCGTTCTTGCGCGGACGTGAATAAGCTTCAAGCGTCGTCTTCTTAATGATACCCTTCTTCGTGCAAAGGATGATGTAATTGTTGTTGATGTAATCTTCGTCCATCAAATCCTTGACATTCAGGTATGCCAACACCTTGTCGTCCTTTTCCACATTGATGAGGTTCTGGATGGCGCGGCCTTTGCTGTTCTTGCCTTCTTCCGGGATTTCGAATGCTCTCATCCAGAAACACTTACCTTGTTCGGTGAAGAACAGCAGGTAGTTGTGGTTGGTGGCAGTGAAAATATGCTCAATGAAGTCGGTGTCGCGGGTTGCAGAGCCTTTCGAACCTTTGCCGCCGCGGCTTTGAACGCGATATTCGGTCAAAGGCGTGCGCTTAATGTAGCCAAGGTGCGAAATTGTGATGACCACGGCATCGTCCGCAATGATGTCTTCCATACGGAATTCACCTGCAGCTGGAACTATCTTGGTGCGGCGGGCATCGCCATATTTTTCCTTGATGACGAGCAATTCATCTTTCACGATTTGGAATTGCATATCCACATTCTGTAGAATATCGTGGAAATGCTGTATGCGCTGGTGCAGTTCGTCGAGTTCGTCCATAATCTTGAGGATTTCGAGACCTGCCAACTGGCCCAAGCGGTAAGCCACGATTGCGGAAGCCTGTGGGTCGTCGAAACCGAACTTTTCCATAATGGCAGCCTTGGCTTCAGGCGTGCCACCCTTACAAGCACGGATAGTGGCAATGATTTCGTCCACAATGTCGATGGCGCGTGCCAGACCTTCAAGAATATGAGCGCGTTCTTCGGCTTTCTTCAGGTCGAATTGTGTACGGCGCACCACCACTTCGTGACGGTGATTCACGAAATGCTCAATCAACTGCTTGAGATTCAATGTATAAGGACGGCCATTCACCAAAGCTACGTTGTTCACACTGAACGAACTTTGCAATGGTGTCATCATGAACAGTTTGTTTAGCACGACATCAGGATTGGCATCGCGTTTCAGTTCGTAAACCACGCGGATACCTTTTCTATCTGACTCATCGCGAATATCGGCAATGCCTTCTATTTTCTTTTCGCTGACGAGGTCGGCGGTCTTCTTGATCATTTCAGCCTTATTCACCTGATAAGGGATTGAGGTTGCAATGATGCGTTCATGGCCGTTGTGTTCCTCGATATGCGTTTCGCCGCGCAAAACGATGCGTCCCCTACCCGTCTCAAATGCCTCACGGACACCTTCGTAGCCGTAAATCACGCCGTAAGTCGGGAAATCAGGTGCCTTGATGTATTGCATCAGTTCCTGTACGGTGATGTCGCGGTTGTCGATGTATGCAACAATGCCATCGACACATTCGCTCAGATTGTGTGGCGCCATGTTGGTGGCCATACCGACGGCAATGCCATTGGTGCCATTCACCAGCAAGGCAGGAATTTGCGTAGGCAGAACGGTTGGCTCCT
>CALGBV010000305.1 GCA_937884015.1 uncultured Bacteroidales bacterium | reverse complement strand
ACTACACTGGCACAGATTGTTGCATCGTCGTTGAAGGTTCCTTTCTATACATTGAGTGCCGTGTCGAGTGGCGTTAAGGATGTGCGCGACGTGATAACAAAAGCCGAAAGTACACGGTTCTTCAACTCTGCAAGTCCTATACTGTTTATCGACGAAATACATCGTTTCAGCAAGTCGCAGCAGGATTCGCTTCTGGGAGCCGTGGAGAAAGGCCTTGTCACCTTAATCGGAGCCACGACCGAAAACCCGAGTTTCGAGGTGATTTCACCTTTGCTTTCGCGCTGCCAGGTATATGTGCTGAAGTCGTTGGAACGCGACGATTTGGAAATCATGCTGAAAAAAGCCGCCGAGGTGTTGCAGGCCGATTTGGGTAAGCCGATTGTCCTGCAAGAGACTGAAGCCTTGCTGAAAATCAGCGGCGGTGATGGCCGAAAGTTGCTGAATGCCATTGAATTGGTCGTCAATTCCTTGTATGATAAAGACGAAAATGCGACTGAATTGGTCATCACCAACGATTTCACGACGGACTGCATTCAGAGCAATCTGGTGAAATACGACAAGTTGGGCGAGATGCATTACGACATTATCTCGGCTTTCATCAAGTCCATCCGTGGCAGCGACCCGAATGCCGCCGTCTATTATCTAGCACGCATGATTGAGGCAGGGGAGGACCCGCTGTTCATCGCCCGCAGGATGCTCATTTTGTCGTCGGAAGACATCGGCAATGCCAACCCGAATGCCTTGCTTTTGGCCAATGCCTGTTTCGATGCTGTCAACAAGATTGGCTGGCCTGAAAGCAGGATAATCCTTTCGCAAACAGTTACTTATCTTGCTTCATCGGCCAAGAGTAATGCGGCTGTGGCAGCCATTGATGCGGCACAATCATTGGTGCAGAAGACGGGCGATTTACCTGTGCCTTTGCATTTGCGCAATGCTCCGACCAAATTGATGAAGGAAATCGGATATGGCGATGGCTGCAAATATGCCCACGCCTTTGAAGGCAACTTCGTCGAACAGGAATTTCTGCCCGAACAGATTTCCGGCACGAAACTCTATGACCCTCAGGATAATCCGCGTGAGCGCGAGCTGAGAAAGAGTCTGCGCGACAGGTGGAAGGAGAAGTATGGGTATTAAAAATTAATTCCGTCACTTGCGCCTTTACAAAAAACACCCTATTTTTGACTTCTCAATTCGGAAGACTTTTCTTCCTGATAATCAACATCCATTTTTGATAAATATAGATACATTATGTTCCTCATATTCGACACCGAAACCACTGGCCTTCCGAAACGTGATGGCGCTCCTTTGACCGATTTCGATAACTGGCCGCGCATGGTGCAGCTGGCTTGGCAAGTCCACGATGAAAAAGGTCAATTCGTTGAAGCTCAGAATCATCTCGTCATTCCTGAAGGTTACGAAATTCCGATTGATGCCAAGATGGTACATGGCATTTCTACTGAACACGCTAGAAAATATGGCAAGCCGCTCAATGAGGTGTTGGATCTGTTTTTGCAATCAGCGGAAAAAGTGCAGTATTTGGTGGGACACAATATCGGTTTCGATTTGAATGTGTTGGGCTGCGAATTTCTGAGAATGGGCCGCGAAAACCCGTTGCGGAAATGGCACATCATTGATACCTGTACGGAAAAGACTGCTGATTTCTGCCAATTTCCAGGTGGAAGAAACGGACATTTCAAATTTCCGAAACTGAGCGAGTTTCACCAGTTGCTTTTTGGCGAAGGCTTCGATTCGGCACATAACGCCTCGGCCGATGTTGAGGCGACTGCCCGCGTTTTCCTGGAGTTGTTGCGCCGCAAGGTGTTGGATGAAAGCGATTTGAATGTCACTTCCCAGTTCTTTGCCGATTTTCGGGCTGCCAATCCCGATGTGATTCAAGCAGCAGGCATCGATATTGTTCCGAATTTTGAAGAGGAAATCGTTGAAGAGGAACCTGAAATTGTTGGAAGCTATATTCCGAAACATTTCACGCATCTGCATGTCCACTCGCATTATTCCATTTTGGACGGCATGTCGAAAGTGCCCGATTTGGTGGCGAAATGCAAGAAAAACGGCATGTATGCCATCGCTTTGACTGATCACGGCAATATGTTCGGTATCAAGGATTTGGCCGATACCGTGAACAAGGAAAACGGCAAAGTGAAGGATGCCATCAAGGAACAGGAAGCGATTGTCGCCAATCCCGAATCGACTGACGAACAGAAACTTGCGGCAGGTGAGGAGATTGAGAAACTGAAAGGTCAGACTTTCAAGCCGATTTTTGGCATTGAGACTTATTGCGCGCCCGTTAGCATCGACAAATGCGATGGCCGTCAGGATAGGGGCTGGCACCTTATTTTATTGGCGAAGAACAAGCAGGGCTACCACAGCCTTTGCAAATTGAGTTCCATTGCCTACACCGATGGCTTCTATTACAATCCGCGTATCGACCACAAACTCTTGGAGCAATATCATGAAGGTTTGATTTGCTCGTCGGCTTGTCTCGGTGGCGAGATTCCGCAGAAAATCATGAACGGCGATTTGGCTGGCGCCGAACAGACGATAATGTGGTTCAAGAGTCTTTTTGGTGACGATTTTTATCTTGAATTACAACGACATAAGACCGATAAACCAGGTGGTGATACTGAGGTTTATGAGCGTCAGAAAGAAGTGAACAAGATACTGTTGGAATTGGCGAAAAAGACCAATACCAAAATCATTGCCACCAACGATGTTCACTTTGTGGAGGAGGAACATGGCGAGGCGCACGATCGACTCATTTGCCTGAGCACGGGCAAGGATTTGGACGATGCATCGCGAATGCATTACACCAAACAGGAATGGCTGAAGACGCCTGAAGAAATGGGCGCCATTTTTGCCGACCTTCCAGAAGCCTTGGAAAATACGCAGGAAATTGTGGATAAAGTCGAGACTTACAGCATTGATTCCGACCCAATTATGCCTATTTTCCCGATTCCTGAGGAATTTGGAACGGAAGAAGAATACCGTCAGAAATTCACCGAAGAAGACCTCTTCAATGAATTTACGCGCAACGAGCACGGCGAAGTGGTGCTGTCGCAGGAAGAGGCTGAAAAGAAAGTCAAGAAATTGGGTGGCTATGACCGTCTGTACCGTATCAAGTTGGAAGCCGATTATCTGGCGAAACTGACTTGGGAGGGCGCGAAAAAACGTTATGGAGAGGAACTGACCGAAGAACAGCGTGAGCGTATCATTTTTGAATTGCACGTGATGAAGACCATGGGCTTCCCGGGTTACTTCCTGATTGTGCAAGATTATATCCGCGGTGCGCGTGAGGAATTGGGCGTGAGCGTAGGTCCTGGACGTGGCTCGGCTGCTGGTTCGGTTGTTGCTTACTGCTTGGGTATCACTAAACTTGACCCATTGAAGTATGATCTTCTTTTCGAAAGGTTTTTGAATCCGGATCGTATTTCTATGCCGGATATTGATACGGACTTTTGTATGCGGCGGCGGGATGAGGTGTTGCAGTATGTGGTGGAAAAATATACACCTTCATCTGTGGCACAGATTGTTACCTTCGGCTCATTGCAGGCGAGGGCGGCAGTGCGTGCTGTTGGCAGGGCTTTGGGTTTGCCCTATTCTGATGTAGATGTGGGGGTAAAACTTATTCCCAAGCAACTTGATATTAAGTTGAGTGAAGCATTGGAAATGAGTAATGAATTTCGTGCCCGTTATGAAGAAGATGCTACGGTAAAACGCCTAATAGATTTATCCATGAGCGTTGAAGGGTTGCCTAATAACCGTGGTACTCATGCGGCAGGGGTTATTATTGCTCCTGACGATTTGACAAATTATGTCCCTTTGCAATTAGAGGTGGGGCAGAACGAGTTTAGTGCAGGACAGACCTTTGTAACCCAATATGACAAGAACAAGGTGGAGGGCTTGGG
>CALGBV010000304.1 GCA_937884015.1 uncultured Bacteroidales bacterium | reverse complement strand
GAATCACTATTTTGGCTTCACCAACGGCAACCTCATTTATAAAGACGGTTGGTGGGGCGGCGGCTACACCAATGAAGAATGGGCCGAAGCCCTGAAAGGTGAACTTGACCAAAGCAGACCTGTCTATTATGCCGGCCAAGATGACAGCGGCAACGGCGGTCACGCCTACGTTTGCGACGGCTATGATGAAAACGACTACTTCCACTTCAACTGGGGCTGGAGCGGCCGTGACAATGCTTTCTGCGCCATCGGTGCCTTGAACACTACCAAGTATGCCTTTAACTCTTCAAACAACGCCATCATCGACCTCTATCCTCAAACCGAGAACTACAACCAACGTCCTGATAGAATTGAAAAATTTGAAATCACCGAAAACGACAGTCACAATGGCGTCACATTGACTTGGAACAATCCTGCCAACGACCTCAGCGGCAATGCCTTGACTTCAATCGATAGCGTCATAGTCCGCCGCAATTTCGAAGTCATCGCCACTTTCACCGATGCAGAAGTTGGTGCCGAAATGAGTTACAGCGACATTGTTCCAGAAAGCCGCATTTATGAATATTCCGTTTTCGTGAAAAACGCTGTTGGCGCCAGCATTCCGGTTTACCAGAAAATCCTCATCGGCGAAAAATGCGACATGCACTTCCAACTGAACGACGCTGGCAACGATGGCTGGAAAGGTGCTGCCATCTCCGTCGTCGACGAAAACAACAACCGCATTGCCATCATTACCATGGAAGATGGTACCGAACAACTGAAAAACGTGCCGCTGCTGCGTGGCAACCTCCGTTTCTTCTGGAATCACGGCTGGTACCATACCAACGAACAATACGACACCGATTTTGAATGTTCTTTCCGCGTCATGGATGCCGAAGGCAACGAAATCTTCGTCTCGCCAAGCGAACTCACTGACGGCGAACTCTTCGCTTATAATAACGATTGCGAACAACCTTTGGATTGCTCCGCACCAGAAAACCTGACGGGAGAATATGTCTGGGATAATGCCGACGAGTATGGCGTGCTGTTAACCTGGACTGCTACCGCTTCTGCCAACCGTTATTTCGTTTACCGTAGCAGCGACAACGAAAATTACGAAAAAATTTACGAAATTGAACCTGGCACTTGCGCCATGATGGACTATTACGACGACCTCTCCGGTGAAAGTGACATCACCTATTATTATAAGGTTACCGCTTATTATGTCGAAGGTGACGAGACCTGCGAATCGGAACCTGCAAAGGCTCTCGACAATCCTGATAACGATTATGTTTCGGTTGTCATCACCAATGTCAACGAAAACGGTAACGCAGCACAGGTTTATCCTAACCCGACAAACGGCTTGCTCAACATCAATGCCAGCGGTCTGCAGCACATCACCATCACCAACCTGATGGGACAAATCGTTTGCGACCAAAACGCTGATGCCGATTTCATTACAATCGACATGAACCAATATGGCAACGGCGTTTACATGGTTCGCATCGAAACCGCAAACGGCATATCACTGCAAAAGGTGAATGTGATGAAATAACCTTTTTGCGTTCCGTAGAGACGTTTTGCAAAACGTCTCTACACGCGGCAACAAATGAAAAGGCCGAGGTTCCGCAAAACCTCGGCCTTTTGTTTTTCAGTCGACGAAACATTGCCATGCCAATCAAATTGTGAGAAAAAATGGAATAAGCGATATTCTTAAACAATCAAGGATTTAATCGGCCAATGATTTCATTTGCAGGCATCTCCATCTTTGAGAAGGCAAACCAGCGCTTACCCAAGTCTTTAAGGGAAGCACCTATATGATATACATTATCGTCAATTATCAAAAACCTGTCATGTGACTTCGCAAAAACATGCAATTCTATTGCTTCAAATTGGGCATTGTGTTTTTTCAGGGCTTCGGCAAATGATGGCGACACTTTCTGCGTGTAGATTTCTGCACTAACCTCTTTGCTTCGTTCCGCTAACTGAAGCAAAACCGTTTCATCCACATAATTATCAATCAGCACAATGCAACGTTTTGCAGAACGAATCAAGCCATTGACAAAGCCGAAAGGTTCCAACATATTGCCATCATAAAAGATGCCCTCAACAGGAGGCAACGATGTACGCACAAAAAAGTCAATCTTATTTTCGGTCTCGGCGACTCGCTGTTCCAACCTCTCGAAGCGTTGGTTGATCGAATAACCACGCAACAAGTAGTCTTTCAAAACTTTATTTGCCCACTGGCGGAATTTTGTCGCATTTATGGAATTAACACGATAGCCAATAGAAAGGATTGCATCAAGATTATAGTATTTGACTTTATAAGTTTGTTTGCCATCATTACCCATATATTCCAAAATGGAATATGTGCTACTTTCTTGCAATTCTCCCGAAGAATAAATGTTTTTCAAATGTTTTGAAATAGCAGGCTGTCCCACATTAAACAGACTCGCAATTTGAGCCTGTGTTAGCCAAACCGTCTCGTCCTCAAGTCGTACTTCAAGCTTTATTTCCTCGTTAGGCTGATATAATATGATTTCGTTTTTCGCGTCCATTCAAATGGCTGATACTATTCGGTATTTGCTTTGCAAAGATAAACATTTTCAGTTTACCGAACTTTCTATGGAAAGATTTCAAAAAAACGAGGCTCTCAGGAACCTCGTTTTTTTCATTATTCTGCCAGCGAAAATTACCATTTCAAAATCTTTTTGAAATCGTAATCTTCTGGCGTTGGCAGATAATCCTTGGCCTGAATGTAATCGTTTGGCGAGATGTACTGCAGACCATCGTTGAAAATCAGCTCAGCCTTCGGGCCGTTCAGGTTGACGAGACGCGGCTTAATCTTGCCGTTTTCGTCTTCCACATCCTTCAGGTAAAGCGGCAGAATTTCACCCTTCGGGTTGGTCGTCACCATGGCGCCGGTAACGCCTTGGTCGAAGAGTTTCTTCACGCCGTAGCCCAGCAATGAGC
>CALGBV010000303.1 GCA_937884015.1 uncultured Bacteroidales bacterium | reverse complement strand
ATTTATCATTTACGGTCCAATAATCCTTTATCAAAGCTCTTGCTTTTTGATTATAGCTATAGTCAATGGTTTCATTCCTATATTCCGCATCATATATATCAAGAATCTCGTATTGAGCAACTGCATAAAGTGGTGCAAGTGAAAACCGTAGTGAAAAACCGCGTCTCACCGAAACAAGTTCCCGAAGTCTACACCGACTTAACGCCGAAAGAGGAATACGAGCGCATCGAATTCATGCACGCCTACAAAGCCGAATACCGCGACCGCGGCGCCGGCCGCCCGACGAAAAAAGAACGCCGGTTGATTGAAAAAATGAAAGACCTATGATTTGGTGATGGGTGAAAAGTGACGGGTGATAGATACGTTTAGCCCATAACCATTCACCCATAACCCAAATAGACTTACTCGCCGTAATCAACTTCACGAATCAAATAACCCTGTTCGTCATAGAATTTCCACTTGCCGCAATGTTCGCCTTCCTTGTAGAAGCCTTCCATATACAGTTGGCCGGTCTCGCGGTAAACGGTCGAAGCACCCGTGCGCTTGCCGTCCTTGAAATAGCCTAACACTTGTAGTCTTCCGTCAGGAAAATAGGCATGCCATTCGCCATCCTCCACATCGTTCTTGATGCCGCCTTCCTTGTAGACCTGACCACTTTCGTAGTATTCGGTCTCTTTCACGCAAACGCCATTTTTATCGTAATAACGCACGATTTGAGGCTGACCATTTGGAAATGACACTTCAACTTTCTCCGTCAGTTTTGTGCTGCAGCAGGAAAAAGTCAAGAGGGCAACGAGGATGAAAAGAATTTTCTTCATAAGTTCGGATTCAAAGATTTAATGATTTAATATTTGACTGTTTGACTTTTGGACAATTAGACTTATGGACTCTTTGACGGCCTTTTCTTAGGCCGTCATTCCCGCGTAGGCGGGAATCTCATTATACGCCATGATGGTCTTTTAAACTTTAGACTTTAATGCTTTAAAAACAATTTTCATAACCGAAACCTATTACCAATTACCGATTAAAACGCAAGGCTTCTCCCCTACTTTCTTCGTTGAAAACGCCGTTTTCGTAGACGAGATTGCCATTGACGAAAGTATGCGTCACTTTGCCCGGCAGGATTTCGCCATGGTAAGGTGTCCAGCCGCACTTGTAAAGCACTGTGTCGTCGCTCACCAACTGGTTGGCTTCCAAATCAAGCAGGACAAGGTCAGCAAAATAACCTTCGCGGATAAAGCCACGGCGGTCAATTTGGTAAAGGATGGCTGGATTGTGACACATCTTTTCGACAATCTGCTCCAAAGTCATCCAGCCCATGCTGCGCAGACGCAACATCAGCGGCAATGAATGTTGGATGGACGGGAAACCTGATGGGCAGGTGAAATAATCATCAGTGAATTTTTCTTCTTTGGCGTGAGGCGCATGGTCGGTGCCGATGGTGTCGATAAGGCCAGTGGTCAATGCGTTCAGCAATGCGGCGTTGTCGCGACTGCTCTTGATAGCTGGGTTGCATTTGATGGCGAAACCGTGGTCTACATAATGTCTGTCGTGGAAATATAGGTAATGCGGACAGGTTTCTGCGGTTATCTTCTTTTCTGTCAGAGGAATGTCGTTTCTGAACAAATCCAACTCTAAGGCAGTGGAAATGTGCATCACGTGCAGTCGTGCCCCCGTTTTTTTTGCTAATTCTACGGCTTTGAAGGAAGATTTGTAGCAGGCCTCCGACGTCCGGATATTCGGATGAATCGTGGCGTCAGG
>CALGBV010000302.1 GCA_937884015.1 uncultured Bacteroidales bacterium | reverse complement strand
TTGCCGTAATTGAGAAAACCCGATAAAACGTGACGGTTTGGTTTATACGAGAATCTGTCGCATACATCCTGACGCGCGTTCCGGAATTGCACATCCGCAACATTGTCGCTGAAATCCACCCAAACCGCATAATCGGTATTGTCATAAAACAGCGGAAGGTTATTCTCCCCTGAAACCAAATCAATGGCAGTTCCGTTTTCAAGGAATAGTTGAGCAGACTCCACCAACTCGTTCCACGAATAGCATGAAGTTTGACCTTCAGGGATGTTTTGTTTGCTTTTGGCATTAACACTCCAAAAGTTGGCGCATTCAACGCTGAGTGTGAAATCCTGATGTTTGATGCGAAGCAAATCCATTTAATTATTCTTTTTTCTTGTATTTCTGACTCGGATGGTTTGGAACGCCAGGGAACATCATTTCCAACATTCCTTCTGCCAGCATTTTTGGCAGGATTTTGTTTCTTAGGTAATTGTAATCACGATTTATGGCCTTGGCAATTTCATCCAAAGATTTCCAATCGGAACAAGTTTTGGAGATGGCCAAAAACAGTTCTTCACGGTTCATTCTTCTCTTTGTAAAAGAGGTGGCTCCTTCTCCTTTTAGGTTGCAACCTTTCTCATCCGAACTTGCAACCTTAGGGTCATTTAGGTTGCAACCTTTCTCATCTAAGGTTGCAACCTTAAGGTCGGTTAGGTTGCAACCTTTCTCATCCGAGCTTGCAACCTTAAGGACGGTTTGATCATTGTTTTCCGATGGCAAACGGTAACGTGTGCCTCTCCCATGGCCTTCGGGTATCAATAGATTTTCCTGACACATCTTCTTTAATAATTGAGTTATGTCAGTTTTATGTAATGGAACAGCGAATCGGATTCTTTCATTGGTCACATAGCCATCCGTGCAGGCTATGGTAAGAATCACTAATTTGTTGTGCTCGATATTGAGAATCTTTTCGCCAAAGATTTTGGAAAGATGCACTTTTACATCCTCATCCATTAAGGATTCCATGTGCAAGGTGAGTTCTACTTTGTCAGGTTGCGACTTGGTTACAAGGACTGGCGCTTTCCAATTGGACTCTTTCCAGCCTTGCAATATCTTATCAACGCCGCTGCCGGCTTTTTCGGCACTACCCAAAAGCATGAACATGGTTTGCAGAGCTTTGTTACGACATACGCTGTCGCCACCTTGATAGTATTGTTGTTTGGAAACAAGCAATGTGCCAGGGTTCGAAAACTCCAGTTTGGTCTTAAAAAGGCGAATCGTCATGGTGGCATTTTCCGAATAGTCGGTGTGAATGCAGAAGTTGATAAAAGCTTCGCGTATGGCTGTGTGGGCAGGGGTCTCATCTTTGCGTATGTTGTCTTCCAATTTGAATGGTTTAGGCAAAACGGCTTGAAGACGAGGCAGAACGAGTCTGTAAAATTGGAAAAGATTGGCCTCCCATGTACCGTCTGGACATATTCGGTTGGTCCATCTGACATAGGGGTCATCTGACAGTCTTTCCTGATAATCCGGGAAGAAATCGGGCACGCAGGCATTATCAGTGATGGCTTCTGTCTTGCCAAACATCAGCAAGCCTGCTACGGTAAAACCTTCTTCGTTGGTCTCGCGGTCGCGGCGGTAGCCGCCTAACTTTTTCAGCAATTCTAAATCGCTCAGTGCCAACCAAGGGTGGTCGGGTTTCACAATGCTGAACAATTGTCGGTATTGTTGGAGCGAAACTTTGTCAATGTCGTCCATCGAGTAGTTCTTTAAAATGCGGCTGTCGGCAGGACGCGACACATCAGCATCGGCAAACATACGCTGCACCTCCCGTTGGGTGCATTTATAGTCGCCTTCAAAGTTCCGTTTGAAAGTGCCATTGTAGGGCTGTGTTGTTCTGTAAACGGGACGCTGTTCCCGATGTGCCTTTTGAATATAAAAGGTCATTATTTTATGACCTTCGTATTCTACGACCATCAAATCGTCCGAACGTAACAAGTTGCAACTGATGGTGGATTTGTTGTTGACATTGTTCCAAAAATCCTTTTGGTACTTGTTGGTTTGTTCTTCGGTAAGGCTATCCAGATAGAAACGCCCGTTTTTTTCGGCGACGCCTAAAATGATAGTTCCACCATCAGTGTTGGCAAAAGCGGAATAGGTGTCCCAAAAACTACCAGGGAAACCTCCGGCAGCACTCTTGAATTCCAAATCGTCTGATTCCGTCTGTGACAGCAGCGATTCAATGTAAAGTTGAAAATCCAGTTCGTCGCGTACTTCTATCATGGTTTCCTATCTTTGAAATTAGCTCCAGAACGAACAGTAATCCGTAGCCATTAACTTATCTTGCATTTCCTTGATTTTGGAAAGCGAGATGCCTTTTTCATCAAAACCTTTATCTTTTAAAAGTTTATCAAGCCCTTTGAGTACGGTTTCCGTCTTGGCTGCATCGCCTTCAATGCGGCTGAGGATTTTCATAGATGTCATTTCATCCAAAGCACTATTCAACGTATCTGAACCCTCTCCTGCCAGCAGTTGGCGATTGACGGCATAAACCAAGAACTCATTGCGGGTACGATAGGCAATTTTGAAAGGCGTGCCTTCCAGAATGTTGTTGACTTCAGTTAAATAGTCGATCACTTTATCGCAAAGTTCCTTATGGTCGTCATACACATCGCAGCCTTCCACAAAAACGGGCTTGAAACAGTTGGAATCAATGTGTCCCAACTCTGAAACATTCTTTTGCAGACCGCCGTTGAGGTCAACTTCATTCATCTCGATGGTCATGGCACGGTCGAGCACCTTGCGACTGAAGCTGTAGGTGGTTTCGTCCATATTCACCGTGCCAACTACGAATAGATTTGGGGGCAAAGAAATGCCATCCTTAACAAAATCTTCTTGTATAGACTCAACCTTAGTGAGTTCTCTTACCAATTTCTTATACCATTCCGCATCAACCGGTTTTATAATTGGGTCGGTGACAATCTTACCATCCTCAAACTTTCTACTTTCAACAACCGAAAGATATTCTGCAAAATACTGTTCCACCGGTGCGAGGTTCATTTCATCAAGGCACAGGAAAAACGGCACATCAGGGAAAAGCCACGCCTTTGCCAAAAACTCCGCAAATGGCGACATAACATATTCCGGCTTTGCACCTGTTCGTGTGACATATCCCATCAACTCGGTGGAATCGTGCCAGTTCGGACGCACAGGGATCAGCTCAAAGTTCCCCGGCTTCTGCTCATCACGCAGTGGATGCGGCTGCCCGCCTTTCGTCTCAGGGCAGCACCCTCGCGCTAATTGCCGCACGATCCGGCTCTTGCCC
>CALGBV010000301.1 GCA_937884015.1 uncultured Bacteroidales bacterium | reverse complement strand
TGGCGAAGCCGTTCCATCCATTAGCGTTATCGCCATTCGGTGCCACAATGCTCACCCAATGCTGCTCTGCATCGATGATTCTGTAGTAGAGTCTCTGGCCAGTAGAGCAAATAGCCGAAAAGTCGTATTGCCTGAAGAAGTTGGCCACAAGGTTGCGGTCGCTTTCCAAGGTGAAGGTGTAAGGGCTTGCGGTGGAGATTACCTCATCGTTTTCCGTCCAGTTTACGAACCTGTAGCAATCGTTAGGCGTTGCCGAAACAGTGATGCTTGTCCCTTCAATTGCCGATTCCACAGGCTCGCCGCCGCAGGTTGCCGTAACCGTGCCGACTCCTACTGGACTAACCGAAACGGCGATGTGATACAATGGCCTGACTGCAAAGTTGGCCACAAGGTCGCGGTCATTTTCCAAGGTGAAGGTGTATGGGTTTGCGGTGGATACCTGCACGCCGTTTTCCGTCCAGTTTACGAACTTGTAGCCGTCGTTAGGTGTGGCAGTGACTTTGGCTTGGCTGTGGTTATCGCAATCGGGTTGCTGCGTTATGCTTGCCGAACCTAAAGCGGGAGTTGCCGATGCAACTGTGAGCTCATACACGAAATCTTCCGCTATCATGCTGGCATAAGCGCTCCAGTTGGTCCTGTAGGCTCCGCCTTTGTTGCAAGGCACGGTGATGGATCGCAATCCTGACATTTCCAAAAAAGCATCATTACCCAAAGTAGGCGGCGTGGCAGGCTTGGCAATGATATTGGTGATGCCTGAACAACGATAAAAGGCAGTTTCTCCAATGCTTGTCACGGAACTGCCGATGGTGAGTGAGGTGAAGCCTGAACACCATACAAAAGCGTAAATTCCAATGCTTGTCACTGAATTGGGGATGTTGAGTGAACCTTTTAAAGGACAGCCCCTAAAAGCATAATTCCCAATGCTCGTCACGGAACTGCCGAGGGTGAGCGTGCCGCTGAGTTTGTAACAATCATCAAAAGCACATCCGCCAATGCTTGTCACGGCATCGCCGATGGTGAGCGAGCCGGTTAAATCTGAACAATCTCTAAAAGCGTCGTCCCTAATGCTTGTCACAGAGTAGGCCGTGCCTCCGTAAGTTACGGTGGAAGGTATGACAAGATTATGGATGGTGTTGCCATAGACCTTTCCAGTCAGCGCAACGGTGGGCGGGTTGGTGCTTGTAATGCTGTAGTTTAGATTATCGATAGTGAAATCTTGCGCCTTCAGCGCGAAGCAGCAGCACAGCAAGGCTGCGAGCATGAGTAGTGTTTTCTTCATTTGGTATGTAAGTGTTTGTGATTTTTCAAATTTGGCGACAAAGGTAGGGAAAATTTGGTTTGGTTTTGTGTTTTGGGAAACAAATCTGATACGAATTTTTCATTAATCTTTGCTTCTTCACGCCTGCCGCTTCAGACCATAAAGATTCCCGCCCTGCGGTCGGGAACGGAGAACTTCGGGAGTAATAGATAAGCGGCGGCCTGTCATAGCGCTTAGCGTGAACCTCACACGCCGCCGCATTTTGACTATCCCTAACAGCATCCGTTCCCGCCGAGGCGGGAGTCTATATAAATTCTATTCGCTACAAAATCAGTCATCTGTTATACTACAGCCAAACCAATTCGAAGGTTATGCGTGTTCCTTGCTGCATGAAAACAGTTAACAGACATCATGCTCATGAAAGGCTGCGTGAAGAGAATGACGTTTTTGAGGTTTTAGGGGTGAGTCGCAACAGTGCCGTTTGGCATCGCTGAGGGTGTGAAAACAAATGTGCAATGGCACCTTGACAATTGTCAGGTCTGTTTTGCATGCAGTGTAACGGCACCTTGCCAATTGTCAGAAGCGCATTGCACGTTGTGCAACGGCACCTTGCCAATTGTCAGAAGCACATTGCATGTTGTGCAACGGCACCTTGCCAATTGTCAGAAGCGCATTGCACGTTGTGCAAAGGTACCTTGCCAATTGTCAGAAGCGCATTGCACGTTGTGCAAAGGTACCTTGTCAATTGTCGGAAGCGCATTGCAATTGCAATCTAACGCCTTCATCATGCAGTGAATCTTACCAATCAGTGAAATTGATGCGCTGTTCCCTGAGCTTGTCGAAGGGCGCATTGAAAAATTCATCTGTAAAAATCTGTTAAATCTGTAGTTGACTAAAAATCAGCGTAATCTGTGCAATCAGCGGTTCTTAAAAAAATCAATCCGTGTCAATCCGTTAAATCCGTGTTCGATTTAAAGCGCAATCAGCGGTTTGAAAAAATCTCCAAATCTCCCGCATATCCTTTCGGATATTGAAAAAGCCCTGACCAAATTCGGCCAAGGCTTTTCCTAAATATAAGTAACTGTTCAAAATTAAACTACATTATAAAGGACACGGGGTTTCGAGACCGCGAGGCTTCGGGATGCTGGAATGCCTCGTAATCTCGCATTCCCGTGACCTCGATGCCTCGTTTTCAATATGTAAACTAAATTTGATCACATACTTAAAAATCAATAGTTTCATTCCGTTCTCATAAATTCCACCTTCTCGGGGTTATAAAGCCTGATGGACGTTGTGCCTTTGCTGACCTCCACGGCGGGGCAGTCTTCACACGGAGTTCCCATCTCGTCGAGCGTTTCTTCTTTACCTGCAATATAAGCCGCCCTTGCGGAAGCAATGGCAGCAAGAGCAAAGGTCTTAATGGTGTTGACATCCGCAGAAGTTTCAGCCGCATTGATGGCTGTAGCCGCATGGGTGGCAACAGCTTTTACGTTGTCGTTGTCGGTCTCGTCAATAGCTGCATTTATTTCTATGATAGACTTGGCTATGACAATGTCAGCCAATGCTTGTGTCTTAATGGAGTTGATGTCCTCTATGGTTCTAGCGAAAAAGATATTCGTTTTAGCGGTAGTGGCGATGGCAATAATACTGGCATCAGTAACACCTTCGATGGCAGCGTCTATTTCGGCGACAGCAGCTGCCTTGATGTCAAGATATGGGTCTTGTTCAATCTCTACATAACGTTTGCCCGCCAAATCGTTTGCGATGTCAGTTGTGGAGGTACGTGTGACTGCAATCTCAGTTGTAGGATTTTCGCTATCACCTGCTTTCACGATATGTGAAGTAACCACGGTGATGTTAGAACCAGAGCCTTGATGTCCGCCGCCGATACCAGCAGCCTTGTTTCCACCATTTGCAGTAATCCTACCGCCATTGATTGTGATATTAGAACAGGAACCATCCTTTCCGCCGCCAATACCGGCAGCCCCGGCACCATAACTATCGGTACCACAGCATGCTATAATCCTACCGCCATTGATTGTGATATTAGAACAGGAACCATTTTCTCCGCCACCGATACCGGCAGCCCCGGCACCACCGTATGCTCCAACTTCAACAATATCGCTATTAATGGTGACATTATTATTAATGGTGATATTAGAACAAGAACCATTCGCTCCGCCACCGATACCGGCAGCCCCGGTGCCACCGTGTGCTACAACCGTACCGCCATTGATGGTGATGTTATCGCCAGATTTCGCATATCTGCCGCCGATGCCGGCAGCATACATTCCACCATTGGCCTCAAGCCGACCATATTGATAGAGTTGACCATAGATGGTGAGAGAATTGCCTTCGCCAGACACTTGAATGCCTGGAGTGTAAATGTTGTTAGTTGCCGTTGCAATGAGACAAGCGGCATCGGCAAGGATGAGGCGGACGTCACCGGCGCAGACTGCACCTTGTGAAAGTTGCACAAAAGGCATATCATCATCTACAATTACAATATACCATGATGTTGTACCAACTGCACCCCAAGTGACAGGATCGGTTGCGTTTGTGACTACGATAGCCTCTGCCGTTTGCTCTACACCGTTCTCGTCGATGTAATTGACAGATTGTGTCTCTTGTGCCCAAAGTCCCGCGCTCAGCGTCAGGACTGCAAAAAGTAAAAGTATTTTTTTCATTGTCAACTTACTAAAGTAAAAATCAAATTCAATTCGGGCGACAAAGGTACGATAATTTTGCATTGGAGCCCTTTTTAAAAACCAAAACAATCAAAACCAACAAAACTTTTCTTTATCCACATCTGAATCTCGCAACCGCTCGATTCGTACCCAGCAGAGCATCGGAGATGCGGAACCCGATGACCCCCGATTAGGGGAAATCGGATAGGGAAAAAAAGATTAATGATAGATTTGTTAAGGATTTAACTACGTTGAAATGAATATTCACCGATACGCAGTGAGGTAATGCATAGCATTTGTTTCTAAAAAAGTAAGATATACCACTACGGGTCAAAAAGTGTATAATTGCCTTAAAAATACAGTTAGAAACACGCATGGTTTGTTGAGAATTACTAATTTTGCACCCATGATGCAGAAGATGACCATACCGTATGCCATAGCCAACTACTCCGAAATCATGGAGAATGGCTATTTCTATGTCGATAAGACAAATTATCTTCCCTTGCTCGAAAAGCACAAGGCACCTGTCTATCTCCGCCCGCGGCGTTTCGGCAAGAGCCTGCTGTGTTCGACGCTGTACTATTACTACGAACGCACCCAGGCCTCTCGCTTCGGGGAACTTTTCGGCAGCACCTGGATAGGCAGAAACCCCACCGAGAAGCAAGGCCAGATGATAGTGATACGCTTCAATTTCTCCAAGATGGCGGTTTGCAACAACATGGAAGGCATGGAGAAGAACTTCAACGACTTGAATGTCGGGCCGATAGATGTGGCAGCCTACCATAATCGCGACATATTGGGTGAAGTCGCTTTCACTGACACGAAGTCAGCTTCAAAGATGCTGGAAGACTTGTTGAGGCATATCAAGCACAACAACCTGCCGAAGGCCTACATCATCATCGACGAGTACGACAACTTCACGAATCAATTGTTGACGGAATGTAAGGACGGCCTGTATGAGGATGTCACCACGGGCGACAGTTTCCTGCGCACCTTCTTCAAGGTCATAAAGGC
>CALGBV010000300.1 GCA_937884015.1 uncultured Bacteroidales bacterium | reverse complement strand
TTTGAAGTACGGTTGCCAACCTGAATTTCACCCGCAGAGCAGGAATCGTTCATAGTGTGATGAATACAATTTTTTACACTGCAACGAATACAAGATTCTGTTTTACAACAATCTGACATTTTCTATCATCCTTTCTCGGCTTTCTGTAAGCCGATATTATTATTTGTTAATATTTTTGTTTTATGTAAAGTTGGTGTTCGAAAGTTATGAAACTTTTTACAATTTCAGATTTGCATTTGTCTTTTGGTACAGACAAGCCTATGAATATTTTTAAGGGCTGGGAAAACTATACCCGCATCGAGACCGCCTCCCTCCTGTGGGAATGCGACCGCAACTGGTGGAACCGCCATTATGAGCTCGACTGGGACTACGAACGTCTCTTGGAGCAAGCCTACGGCAAACTCACCCACGGCGGCAGCCTCTCGCCCGACGAACTGGTGGCCGTGGTGAGCAGCGGCAACGACCGTCAGCTCAAGAATGTGAAAGGCATTGGCGCCAAGACTGCACAACGCATTGTCATCGACCTGAAAGACAAACTGAAGAAAATCGACATTCAGACCGAAATTTTCAGCGTTCCAAACAATACAATCCGCACCGAAGCGTTATCAGCATTGACAATCTTAGGTTTCAACAAAGCCGCCATCGAAAAGGCATTGGACAAAATTCTCAAGCAGAATCCCGATGCCACGGTTGAGGCATTGATAAAAGAAGCCCTTAAAATATTGTAAATCATCGTATAATGAAATATATAATGAGACGACATATCATTCCGTTTTTCGCCATAGCCCTTCTCCTCTTGGCTGGATTAGGCATTGCCCGAGCCGAACAGCATCGTTACGACAGTCCGTATATGCTCGGCTTTTACGACGAACCAGACACCACAAAGGTCATCTATCCCATTCCTACAGGCGGAAGCCCGACCGAAAACCTTTTCAACAAGTCGCCTCTCTATCTCAGCGACCCGGAAAACATCACCGAGGAAATCATCTACGACCCGCTGACCGGTCAATACACCTTCAAACGCCGTATTGGCGATTTCTATTTCGACGACCCGACCACGATGACACAAAACGAATACCTTGAATATCAGAGTAAAAAAGGTATTATGGAATATTGGAAGGAACGCCGCAGCCAAAACGCAAGGTCGACCACCAACGGCACTTCCATCATCCCTCCGATTTATGTGGGCGGCAAGGCTTTTGAAACCATTTTCGGCAGCAACACCGTCGACATTCGCCCGCAAGGTTCCGTCGACCTCACTTTCGGCATCAAGCACAACTACCGCGCCGACCCCTCGAAGAGCAAACGCCTGCAACACACCACCAACTTCGATTTCGACCAGCAAATCCAGTTGAACGTGATGGCAAAGATTGGCGATAAGATCAATTTCAACATCAATAAGAACACCAAGGCCACCTTCAATTTCCAGGACAAACTCGACCTGAAATACGAAGGCAAGGAAGACGAAATCATCCAGTTGCTGGAAGCCGGTAACGTGAGCTTCCCGTTGAACAGCACCTTGATTACTGGTACACAGCAGCTTTTCGGCGTCAAGACGAAGTTGAAATTCGGTAACACCACCATTTCCGGCATCGTTTCCTATCAGGAAAGTGAATCGCAGAACATCACCGTGCAAGGCGGCGCACAAACCAACGAATTCAAATTCAGCGGCCTCGACTACGAAGAAAACCGCCACTTCTTCCTCAGCCAGTATTTCAGAGACCATTACGAAGAAGCCCTTTCCACTTTGCCGACCATCACCTCAAGCGTCAACATTACGCGAATTGAAGTCTGGGTGACCAACACCAACACTTCGACACAGGACACGCGTAACATTCTGGCACTCACCGACCTCGGCGAAGGTCGCCCGCAATGGATTTACAATCCTGAAATCGAACCGGCCAACACTTCGGTCATTTTCCCGCGCAATGCGGCCAACAACCTTCTCACGCGCATGGATACCTTGCAAATCCGCAGCATCAGTTCCGTCACTAACTACATGTCGAACGACCCGTTGCGTATTGGCAAAAACGGTTACATGATTGCAGGCCGCGACTTTGAAAAGATTGAAAACGCCCGCCGACTCAGTTCAACGGAATACTCCTTGAACTCACAGTTGGGTTTCATCTCCTTGAATGTCAACCTCAATTCGAATCAGACTTTGGCCGTTGCCTACCAGTATACCATTGTCGGACAGGACGGCGTTTTCCAAGTCGGTGAATTTTCCGATCAAGGCATCAATACCCCGAAAGTGCTTGTCGCAAAGCTCTTGAGAGGCACCACGGTCAACACGAAGATGCCAATCTGGAACCTGATGATGAAGAACGTCTACAACATGAGGGCTTTCCAAGTTGGTCAGAACGACTTCATGCTGAACATTTTCTATAATGGCAACAACAACAGCACTCCGATGGGCTACTTTACAGAAGGCCCTGAAAACGTGCAGTATAAGCCTTTGCTCCACTTGTTTGGCGTCGATAACCTGTCAACCCAGAACAACCCGGTGCCAGGCGGTGATGGTGTGTTCGACTTCATTGACCGTGCAGCCACCCAAGGCGGTACCATCAACTCGTCGAACGGTAGGATTTATTTCCCGGTGCTGGAACCTTTTGGCAGTCACATCCGCAACAAGATTTTCCCGAACGATCCTGACCTCGCCAACAAATATGCATTCGACTCGTTGTACACGACGACGAAAACCATTGCCGAGCAGTATTCCGAGAAGAACAAGTTCACCATTAGCGGTTACTATTCCTCACAGTCGGGCAGCGAAATCAGCCTGAATGCCATGAATGTGGCGCAAGGCTCCGTCAACGTTACGGCTGGCGGTGTGCAACTCGTTGAAAACGTGGACTACACGGTCGACTATACTTTGGGCCGCGTCACCATTATCAATGAAGGCATCCTTAATTCAGGCACGCCAATCAACATTTCCTTGGAGTCCAATTCTGGCTTCAGCGCCTTGAGAAAGACGTTCTTAGGTGCCCGCGTCGAGCATGAATTCAATCCTGATTTCCGTATCGGCGGTACCGTCCTTTATTTGGGCGAAAAGTCGTACACCCAGAAATTCCACTATGGAGAGGAAGCCATTGCCAACACCATTTACGGTGCCGACATGAGTTATCACACCGATGCCCGTTGGCTCACTTCGTTCATCAACTGGCTGCCAGGCATCAGCACCAAGGCTCCTTCGCGCATCAATTTTGACGGTGAATTTGCCCGCTTCATCCCAGGCCTTTCAAGGTCGGCAAGCGAAAGAGGCACATCTTATATTGATGACTTTGAAGGCGCCAAATCAACCATCGACTTACGTCTGCCAATGGCTTGGAAACTCGCCAGCACGCCTCAGAACCAGACTGATATGTTCCCTGAAGCCGCAGGCGGTACAGGTCTCGACTATGGCAAGAACCGTGCAAAGTTAGCGTGGTACACCATCGACAATACGGTATTCTATAACCGCAATAACATTGACAAACCTAACAACGTTGACCAGAACGAATTGTCGAAAAACTCAGTGCGTCAGGTGCTTGAGACCGAAATATTCCCGACTAAGGATATTGAAACCGGCACCCCGACCAACGTCTCTGTCCTCAATTTGGCCTATTATCCGGAAGAACGCGGACCTTACAACTATGACGTCAATTCAACCCAATATTCCGATGGTATCGATGCTGATGGCAAACTGAACAATCCGGGCAGCCGTTGGGGTGGTATCATGCGCCGCATGGAATCGACTGACTTTGAGGCTACCAATATCGAATACATTGAATTCTGGCTGATGGACCCGTTTGCTGATGAGGAATATCAGAATAACCCCGGTAAGCTCTACATCAACTTGGGTGATATCTCGGAAGACATTTTGCGTGATGGCCGCAAGTTCTATGAAAACGGACTGCCAATTTCCGAAGTCGTCGAGAATGTCGACACCACGATTTGGGGCCGTGTCCCGACCATGCAAGACCTCGTGGGCACCTTCAACAATGAATCGGATGCCCGCCAGTTCCAGGATGTCGGTTTCGATGGCTTGAGAGACGAAGACGAAAGGTCGTTCTTCGAGGACACCTATCTTAATATTATAGCCAACCGTTTTGGCGTGGCTTCTGAAGCCTATACCAAAGCCCAAGCTGACCCGTCAGGCGATAACTTCCATTTCTACCGTTCCTCGGAATGGGACCGTGCCGATGAGGTTGAACACCGCAGCATCTTGGAACGTTACCGTAATTTCAATGGCCCTGATGGTAACTCGCCTTCCGACATTCAGCGTACCGAAAGCTACACCACCAGTAGCACAACTCAGCCTGATGCCGAAGACATTAACGATGATAACACCTTGAGCGAATCGGAACGCTACTACCAATATGTCATCGACCTCGACCCAGCCAAGATGCAGGCTCCGGGCCAGAACCACATTTCCGACATCTTCGAATCGACGAATGTGGCTTTGCCAAACGGCGAAATCGGGGGCGTGAAATGGTATCAGTTCCGTATTCCAATCAAGCAGCCTGACAAGGTTATTGGCCGTATCGACGACTATTCATCCATCCGTTTCATGAGAATGTTTGTGCGTGAGTTCCAGCGTCCTATCGTGTTGCGTTTCGCTACCTTGGATTTGGTGAGAGGCGAATGGAGAACCTATTCCCATAACATTCAGGCCCCGGGCGAATACCAGCCTAACGACATTGCCAACGCAACCACTTTCGATGTGTCGGCTGTCAACCTCGATGAAAACAGCCGTCGTGATCCTGTCCCTTATGTCATCCCTCCTGGGATTCAGCAGGAACAGGTCATCGGAACGACGGCCGTCACCCGTATCAACGAACAATCCTTGCAAATCACGGCTGAAAACCTTGTCGATGGTGACGGACGTGCCATTTACAAGACAACGGATTTCGACTTCCGACAATACAAATACCTGAAGATGTTCATCCATGCCGAATCGGCGGGCGAGACTTCGGAAGACTTGCAAGACCAAGACATCACGGTGTTCTTGCGTATGGGTACCGACTTCACGGAGAATTACTATGAATATGAAATTCCGGTGAAGGTGACGCCTTGGGGAACATCCTA
>CALGBV010000299.1 GCA_937884015.1 uncultured Bacteroidales bacterium | reverse complement strand
AGACTTTGACAATCAACATGGGTCAAAAGGTATATAATTGCCAAAAAAAAACTTGTAACGATAATAGTTTTTTTTGCTTCGCCAAACGCAAATTCGGCTACAAATATGACCAAGTATTCCGTTATGTCTTTGTCCTTTTTCGATATGAAGATTGACCTATTCGTTTAACACTGCAAAAAAGGTGCTTTTATCTATCGCATCCAACCCTCAACTTGATAATTCTTTTCCATGAGCTTGGTTTCTTTTCCCGTGCTTGCATTTTTATGCCATACCTCCACTCGTGCAACATAATAGTCTCCCCAATCTCCTTCGTATATTGTGAATCTTTGCCGGTCAGCAATAATTCCATAGTCCGAATGGTTTTTCACTTCTACCATTGAAGCTTTTTGCAGGCGTAACGATGATAATCCGATGTTTTCCTTCACCTCAAAACACCGCAAGAACACTTCGCCATCGGGTAATTCAGGATAGTAAAAACTATATTGATACATGCCACCCTGAAAATCGTTCCAGATTTGAAGTTCGCCATCTGACGATAAACTATCAATAATTGGCTCGAAATCATCGTATTCATTCTTGGGAACTTCGAATACTAATTCTTCGGTAATAGGATGTTCTTTCCCAAAAGTGTCGGGCTGTGAATTGGCAATGGTCAGAAACAGAAACGATACAATTGAAAACGCACTAAAACAAATAATACCAACAATCGCCGAAGCTACACCTCGCCACCATTCTTTTTTACAAATGCAACAGACAAAGCTTATCACTTGGGCAACCATTATCAAAATGGATGCAATAATAAGAAATGCCGCCAAGTCCAACAATTCATGTTGTAATGAAAGCCATACCATTAGCAGGCAAACAACATCCACAACAGGGAAAACCCACCAGAAATTTACGAAAAAACTTTTCTTTTTGTTTTCAAAATTATTTGGCATTTTTATACTTTATTTAAATTTTTCAACAGATAGATTATCAATTACTTGTACTATTATTTCATTTCTTGTACCAGTTGATTTTCTGCGAAGCATACATGCACAAACCGGCCACAGCAAACATAACTTCCTTGATGTTCGGTTTATCAGGCAGCAGATACAAATTCCATCAAAGTTACTTCATTTCAAATACGGCAGAAACACCCACAATCCAATCAAAGCTGCTGACAAAGCGCACCATAAGACGGCACCTGCCGACAAATCTTTGATTTTGCCTATCATGGAATCATATTTGGGGCAAACCTTATCACATAACAATTCGACTGCCGTATTAAAAGTTTCCGCTGCCATCACTATTCCCACTGCAATTGCCACTGCAATCCATTCCATAATCGTAATGCGGCAAACAATTCCAGCTACCACAACACACAAAGTCGCAAATCCATGTACCAAAGCATTACCGCCTTGCGCAAACATCGTCACAACGCCTCTGAATGCAAACTTAAAACTCTTGATTCTGTGTTTTAAAAACAATTTGCAATACATTCGAAAACAATGCTTTAAACTTAATAACAATCATTTCTTATACCAATTGATTTTCTGCGAAGCATACATGCACAAACCGACCACGGCAAACACGATAATGCTTCCGACCAATAATGCAAAGTTTTCCATTTGCAGCAAAACATATATCAAGAGGTAAGCCACACTTAGCCAAGCACCAACGCTTATGGCTGTCTTCCTGATTTTCAGTATGCCAAACAGATAAACACTTATCAATCCGACTGTCATCAAGGAAGCAATCAAATAGGAAAACCAAAACGCACAGTGTTCCGAAAACGACAGTAACAGGACATAAAACACGAGCAATGCAACACCAATCAACAGATATTGCACAGGATGTATCGGCGTGTCTTTCCTGATTTCAACGAAAAACACAATGGCGAAAGTCAAGAATATGATGATGATGGCGTATTTGCTTGCCCTTGTCGTCTGTTGATATTGCTCGACAGGCACTTTCAAGTCCACACCAAATGATGAAGTAACCAATGGTTCTTTCAGGTTTTCATTAATGACCTGTGAATAATCACGATTCAAGGCCAATATTTTCCAAGAAGCGGTAAAACCAGAATCGTTCACTTCACGCTCAATTGGCAGATAGTTTCCGCTGAAACTCGGTGTTGGGCAATCGGAAGTCAAATTTACTGCCGTAGTGCGGCCAATCGGAATAAACGTCAGACTTTCAGAGCCTTTCAAAGGCAAGACAAGAGTAAAATCGATTTTTTCACCTTCAATCAATGGCTTTATGTCTATTTTGCAGGAAACGCCATTGAGTTTGCTTGTGTAGGTTCCCGATTCCATTTCCAATTGCTCACTTCCGTATGTCATCGAGATATTATCGGTCAAGCCGCGCAGATCTTCGATGCCAATAATCAGACGAGTCTGATGATATAAAATATTATTAATCAATGTGCTGTCAAACTCTTTGGGAAGCATGAAACTGCCTGTGATTTCCAAAGGCGAATCGTAAACAATGCAATCAAAAATGCCACGATTCAGTGTCTTCGTGTTCACATTTCCTTTGATGTTCAGGTTTTCTGGCAATAGATACACGTCGAATGTCGTACCTGTAAAAGCACCGTTCGCATCCTTCGCACGCCAAGGCACCTTGATGATTGGGCCACAAATTTTCTGTTGCCCACTCCATTTCTGATACACATCATTTGAAGCTTCGTTAGCTGTGCAGTGACGTTCATCGATAAGGTTTCGGATAAGAGCTTGCGGAATCAGCAACCCTACACAGATGGCTGCAATGATTAACAATTTCATTCCCGGACGATTCGTTTTCGTCTTGTTCTGATTTTCAAATTCATTTTCTGTTTTCATAATGCAACTGATTTTTAATGATTTAATATTTTAGAAAGAACTTTGAATTTCAAAGTATATAAGGCAAAAAAAATTATTTCTGACTGTTCAGGAAAGCTTCCAAAGCCTGAATGTGCTGACGGAAAGCATCGCGCCCCAATTCGGTGGCCTGATAGCTTGTATTCGGTTTTCGGCCAACAAATTTTTTCTCGCAGCGGATGTAACCCAATTCCTCAAGCCCGCGGGCATGACTTGCCAGGTTGCCGTCGGTAACATCCAGCAGCGACTTCAAGGTCGTGAAATCAACCGAATCGTTGACCATCAACACCGACATGATTCCAAGCCGGACCTTGCTCTCAAAAGCCTTATTTATGCCATCAAGTAAACTCATGCGAACCGTTTACCTTTCATATTTGATAATGAAGAAAATGCCAAACAAAATGTGCAGAATCCCAAAGCCCAAAAGCCAGAAAAGGAAACCGTAATCAACTAGAAAGCAATCAATTATGCCAAGCAGCAATTCTCCATAGCCCAAAAAGCGAAGGACTGGAGCCGTATAATGATGGCAATTGACAAGTGCCAAACCGTAAAACAAAAGCATAATCGAAGAGGTCAAGCCGTAATGTCCTTGAATAATCATGGCAATGCTGAACAAACCGCCTGCCAACATTGGAAGACTGAAATTGAATAACAGCTGTCCAATGGTCTTGTCGAATTTAAAAGGTCTGTTTATCCGCTTTGCTTTACGGATGGAACATAATGTAACGATTGAAAAAGAAACCACAAAAAGGCAAATGGCAAATATTACGGCGGTGCGAATGGCTTGAGGCGTATTGATGGATTTCAAATAGATTGAAGAAACACAGAAATAACATACCGTAGCCAAAACACCTATTACGACTATGGACCAGCCGCTTATTGCTGTGAACCGCGACGATTTTTCCATCATTTCCTTGATGTCGCGCAACGTGGTTTTAATCTCTTCTTCTTTCATATATTAAAGTACTTTGCGCTGCAAAGTTACAAATAAAATGAATCAAACAAGTATTTTTTCAAAAAATATTATTTTTGCCCCATGATTATACTTGACAACATTGTCGTCACAGACGACTTTCTGAATGCGCGATTCTGCTGTAACTTAGCACTTTGCAAAGGCGAGTGCTGTGTGGCTGGCGATGCCGGCGCACCTTTGGAAGATGCTGAAATCGGTCTCATCGAAGACAACCTCGAGGCCATTAAACCTTATATGCGGCCCGAAGGCATCAAGGTCGTTGAAGATAACGATGTCTATGACTATGATGATTTCGGCGAATTGGTCACGCCGCTCGTCAATGGTGAGGAATGTGCCTTCGTTTATTTCCACGAAAATGGAACCGCTTTGTGCGCCATCGAAAAGGCTTATTTGGAAGGCAAGACTGATTTTTGGAAGCCGATTTCATGCCACCTTTATCCTATCCGTCTGATGGAAAAAGACGGCTTCACGCACATCGTTTATCACGAGTGGAGCGTGTGCACGCCTGCCAAACGCAAAGGCGAAAAGGATGGCATTCCTTTGTACAAATTCCTGAGAGGCCCTATGATTCGCAAGTTCGGAGAGGATTGGTACAACCGCCTTGTCGCCTTGATTGAGAAAAAATAATCAGCAAGAGCAATAAAACTGAAGTAAGAAAAATGATTTTGTCTTACTTTTGCACCTCGTATTAACTTTTTTAGACTTATGACAAATCCAGTTGAAGAAAACGGAACAGAAAAGAAATCGCTGAATTTCATTGAAGCGATGGTTGAGGAAGACCTCAGAAACGGTAAGAACGGCGGACGCGTACAGACCCGCTTCCCCCCAGAGCCTAACGGTTATCTTCACATCGGTCATGCCAAGGCTATCTGCCTCGACTTCGGCATTGCTGCCAAACACGGCGGCGTGTGCAATTTGCGCTTCGACGACACCAACCCGACCAAGGAAAACATGGAGTATGTCGATGCCA
>CALGBV010000298.1 GCA_937884015.1 uncultured Bacteroidales bacterium | reverse complement strand
CTTGGATCTTCGGCCACATTATACATCGACTTTTCGCCCTCTACAGCAAAGAGCGGACGTTTCTCCGAAATCACCACTTCGCTCAGTCGGGTGGCGCCTTCGCTCATTTTCAGTTTGCCCAGATTGACGTTGCCCGTCACTTCAAGCACCTGTTCGAAAGTCTGATAGCCGATGGCGGAAACCTTCAGATTGTAATTGCCTTTCGGGACACTTTGAAGGGCGAAAACGCCTTTGTCGTCGGAAGCCGCGCCACTCACGAAAACGCTGTCAGTCTGACGGAAAAGACCCACATTGACGAAAGGAATGCCCTTGCCGCTTTTTTCATCGACAATAGTTCCAGAAACTTTATTTTGGGCGAAACCCATAGTGAAAACGCTCATCAAAAGAGCAAGAAAAAACAGTTTTTTCATTATTAGAAAATTTGATTTGCAAAAGTACGTAAACTAAACTGAAAGACAAGGCAATTATTGCGTTTCGGCAAAACTTTCACCAAACTAAACTGCTTGGCTTCCTACACGCCCATATTTCCCAAAAACCGCGCCAAACCCACGCGGTTTTTTAGAAAAAATGTAATTTTGCCGCCGTAATTCCAAATAATCTGAAAAATGAAGAAACACATCACAATCATTGCTTTCGCACTGCTATCACTGGCAACGGTTTTCAGCGGATGTAAGAAGAACACAGACGACAACCCGACTGATGCAAAAAAACAGTATATGGTGCGATATGACTTGAGCAATGTCCAAGAATTTACCCATCCGTTAACCGGAGAAGTTATCACCTTCACCATCTCGCCATGTTTCAAGGCCAATTTCAGTTACATGGATGCCAATGGCCAAATGGTTGAATTGAATGACGTAGCATTACCTTGGTCAAAGGAATTCACCGTTGAAGCTCCTTTCACTGCAAAAATCGAGGGTTCAATGAATTATGTCGAGTCCGAACTGCCAGAAGAAATCACCTATGGCACCCCTGTCGGGATACGTTATAAACGCATCGGAACTGATGCCTTCTCCGGCGACATTGAGGGCAATGCTGCTACTACCGACAAGGAAAGGTTCCTTCAACTTATGGAATTGAATCCTGACCGGCTGAAATTCAGCAAAGAGGTAAACATTGAGTAAAGATTCAAGTTAAACGAAAAAGAGACACCCGCACGGATGTCTCTTTTTCGTTTTTATCTCAACCACTCATTCAGTTTGTCCTTGATTTCCTTTTGCGTAGCCGCATCGAAATTGGCAATCTTGGTGCCGTGCCCGCCGCCAGGCAAGACATAGCGCA
>CALGBV010000297.1 GCA_937884015.1 uncultured Bacteroidales bacterium | reverse complement strand
TTTCATTCGGCGCATTGACCAAAACCTTATCCTCAAACTGGCAAAGGATGGCATCCTGATAATACTGCTTGTCGTGGAAAACGACAGAATCGATGACATAATCGGAATGGGTCAGATTCAGCACGTAATGATCCGGCAAATCGGCGTAAACCATATCAGACGGAATGTCGAAACGCGACCAGTCGACACGGCCACCATTACCCGTAAAGGTCTTATCGTCAACGGAATAAATGCCATTCGTATTGTGAATCACTGACTCATCCTTATTCGATTTCACGACCAAAGTGGAATTGGTAACCGTCAACTTGAAGTTTTCCTTGTCAGGGAAACCGAAATGCACATCGCGCACTTCCCATCTGCTGTTGCCTTTTTCAAGCAAAATCTTGTCGACAAAAGCCAAACGGCAAGCCTCAATGTACTTGTCGAAACCATTTGCTGATTTTTCATATCGTGTCTTTGTGTATGACAGCCAATTGTTTACATCGGTGTGCGGCATACCCGAAACCGGCAAATGATGCAGCACATCCACAAAAGTGAAAATGTTGGAATAAGCCTTTTGACCACTGCGTTTGTGTAAAGTTTCGCAGATTTCGGCAACCGTTTTGGCATCGGTGGAACTATAATATTCGTTCCACACATCCGCAAAGCCCGTCATCATGGCGGCGGCTTCATCACGGTCAGTCTTCGACGAAGATGAGCCAAGGTAGGCCGTCATTTCCTCAAGGAAAGCGGTTTTATCGGTCGAAAAAGTCTGTTGCGCAAAGCCCGAAAGACTTAAAGCCAACAGGAAAATAATCAGCAAATGTTTGTTTCTCATAATTATTTAACTGTCAATAAATTAAACTATAATATTAATCTTTTCCTTCTCCGTCAATCCGCAAAGCTCATACCCCTCAAACTTTATTTTCTTTTGCAATTAGTATCGAGCGATTCAGTTTGTCAATAAACCACTGTTTATCCGGCAAACAAGTCAGGTATTGTGCAACTTTGATCTGTTCTTCACCAAGCATCATCAGTTCTATATGCTCCGTATTTCCTTCGCTGCACAGCAGCAAGCCTATTGGTGAATTTTCGCCTTCTTGCATATCATATTTCTGCATATATTTCAAATACAGTTCCATTTGGCCTTTGTATTGAGGCTTGAATTTACCTAATTTCAAATCTATGGCTACAAGGCACTTCAGTTTGCGATGGTAAAAGAGCAAATCAAGGTAATAGTCTGTTCCGTCTATGGTAAAACGCTTTTGTCTTTCGAGAAAAGCAAAACCTTGACCAAGTTCCAATATGAAATTCTCCAATTGCCTTGCTATGGCGCCCTCCAATTCGTCCTCCGAATAACAGCCACTTAATCCAAGAAAATCAAGCACATACGAACTCTTTAACACAACATCGGCTTCAACATGTTGTGGAGTGATTCTTTCCAATGTACTGACAATCGCATCATCAGGTTTGGCTGCAATCAGCGATCGCTCATAAGCCATCTCATCCTGCTTGCATCTCATTTGATTTACGCTCCAATGTTCCGCAATACTCATTTGCTGATAGAACAGACGTTTCGTATCGTCCTTTATGGTTATCAGCTCTATGAAATGGCTCCATGTCAATGTTTGCGACAATGTCGCAAACATTTCCTTATTGCCGTACAATTTGGCAACATTCATCATTCTGGTAAGAGCCGAGTAGGTATACCCTTTCCCGTAACGTGCCATCAATTTTTGCGACAGTGTCGCAAGAATCTTTTGCCCGTAAGCCGAATACGCCTGATATTCCATGTCATTGATGATGAAACTACCGACATTCCAAAAGGTCATGCTCGTTTGAGCGTTGACATAAACGGCTACCTGTTTCCTTGCATTGTCGATAATTTCAACAACGCCATCGTACAATCGGCCACTTACTTGTCCGATGATAGCAGCATCTGGCGACTCATTCTGTCGCTGTTGCACCGCATCATTGTATTTTATTATGTTATCCATTAAGTAACTGCTCAAAATTAAACTACATAACAAATTGGCAAGGGATTTCAAGATGTCTCGTTTCAATATGTAAAATAATATTGCTCACCTACTTACCGATTGTTAGTTAAGGTAATTCACCCGTCACCTTTAACCCGTCACCTTTAACCCGTCACCCATCACCATTCACCCCGTCACCTTTTCTCAAACTCTGCCGCCACCCAATTGTTACGCGAAACGTGACGTCGATAAACGAGACCTAAACGTTGCGCCTCGGCCTTGATGCTATCCAAGTCTTCGGTGTAGAACCCGCTGAAGAAAATGTGGGCACCTGGTTTCATCGCATCGAAATAGAAATGCATATCACGCAAAAGGATATTGCGGTTGATGTTGGCCAAAATCACGTCGAACTTGCCACTGATGGCGTGCGCATCGCCCAAAATGATTTCGATGTCATCGATGCCGTTCAAGGCAATGTTGGTAAAGGCATTGTTGAACGCCCACTCGTCATTGTCGATGGCAACGGTCTTTGCAGCACCCAGTTTTTTTGCCAGTATGGCCAGAACCGCCGTACCACTGCCCATGTCAAGCACTTCTTTATCAACGAAATCCGTTTCCAGCATCAAGGAAATGATTTGCGAAGTGGTTTCGTGATTGGCCGTGCCAAACGACATTTTCGGTTCAATGACCAGGTCGAATTCAAAGTTCGGGTCAGCTTCATGGAAAGGCGCCCTCACGCGGCAACGCTCGTTGACCACCACCGGCTGATACGATGCCTCCCAGACCTCGTTCCAGTCCTTATCAGGCATTTCCTCGACATTCAAAAGCGAAATGTCGCTGAAAGCCTCAAGACCAAGCAACTCATTGACAGCCTCATCATTACGGGCATCGCCTTGACAATAGGCCTTCAAACCCATGACATCGTCCATGAAGGAATCGAAGCCCAAATCGCCCAACAGCGTCGTCAGCATATCGTGCTGGATGTCGGAACTCGGCTGCGTGAAAGTGTATTCGTATGTCTTCATTCCTTGCCGATTTGTGAAGCCTGAACACAAATTGAAACGAAATCATCAGCCTTGAGCGAAGCACCGCCAATGAGACCGCCATCGACATCAGGCTGCGAGAACAACTCCGTGGCATTCTTTGCATTACAGCTTCCACCGTAAAGGATACGGATGTCATCGGCAGCGGCTTCATCGTAATGCTCCTTCACGAGGCCACGGATGAAAGCATGCATTTCCTGAGCCTGTTCAGGCGTGGCAGTCTTGCCCGTTCCGATGGCCCAAACCGGTTCGTAAGCGATGATGGTGTCATAAATGGCATCGCCGTCCAAATGGAAAAGACCTTTTTCCAACTGTTCGCGCACCACATCGAAGTGGCGACCTGCTTCACGGTCTTCCAACACTTCGCCC
>CALGBV010000296.1 GCA_937884015.1 uncultured Bacteroidales bacterium | reverse complement strand
CCTACACTCCGCTACGCTCGTATAGGGTAACAGAAATGTGACCTCTTCGAGGTCGGCGAGTCTAATAGTATATAGTTGCCTTTTTTATTTAGGCGGCGTGCCCAACCGGGCCGCCGTGCGACGACGCAGTTGCGTTCGTCGCGTTATAAAAACAAGTTTTGTGAAAGTTTTGCTGGTTTTGTGAAAACATCACACTGCCAAAAGCACCAAAAGCTGTGCCGTGAAGATACGTAGGAACATCGTCAAAGGATAAACCGTGGCATAGCCCATGTTTGGCAACTGGTTCTCCTCGGTGCTGCCTGTGGCTTTCTGCTGTTCGGCGGCAACGGTATTGGCAAAGGCCAAAGTCGGCGGGTCGGTGGTGGCGCCGCCAATCACGCCCATCAAGGTGTAGTAATTGACTTTCAGCACCAGGCGTGCGAAGATGCCGACCAGCAAAGTAGGCACCATGGTAATGATGACGCCGTACAGAATCCACATATAGCCGCCCGCCTTGATGGTGTCGATGAAACTGCCGCCGGCACCCAAACCGACAGCCGCCAGGAACAAGGCAATACCCACTTCACGCAACATCCAGATACCGTGGCTGCCAGTGAAATCGGTGTCGAGCCAGCCTTTTTTCACGCCAATCCAACTGACCAAAATGGCCATCACCAATGGGCCGCCTGCCAAACCCAACTTGACCGGTGCCGACATGCCAATCGGGACAGGAATCGAGCCTAATACGATGCCCAAACCAATGGTCAGGAAAATAGGTATCAGCAAAATCTTATGGCGTTGTGCAGCGGCTTTCGTGGTCTCGCTTTTCGGCGCCCGCACATCTTCCTGATTGGCATCCGACATGGGTTCGTTATCCAGTTTCACCTTGCATACAGCACGGATAATCAAGCAACTGACAATAAGGCCGACAACACCCAAAGGATAAGCCACGGCATAGCCGTTGGCTATCGTCTCGGGACTGCAAATGCCCAGTTCGCCGACCGTCTGCTGTGCCGCCGACATGCCCGGCGTGTTGGTAATGGCGCCCGTGTAAACGCCAGCCATCACTTCCAGAGGCTCGCCGCTGAAACGGCTAATCAACACCGTGGTCAAAACGCCCAAAGCGACAATGGCAATGGCGCAAAGATTGAGTTTCAAGCCGCCTTTTTTGAACGAAGCAAAAAAGTTTGGCCCAACCTGAAAGCCAACGGCAACGACAAAGAGAATCAAACCGAACTCCTTGATGATGTGCAACATTTCGCCATTGAGCGAAATGCCCAAGGCACTCAGAATGATGCCTATGAAAAGCACCCAAGTGATGCCCAGCGAAACGTGAGCAACTTTCAGTTTGCCCAGCAGCAGACCCAACACGATGGAGACTGCCAGATAGAAGACCGTAGGGCCGACGCCCGAACCTGTGAAAAGTGATAACATGATGCCTGTTTTTAAAGGAATTGCCCCGCACAGGCAGGGCAATTCCATATTTGTAATATTTTATGATTCAAAATTAGTCGCCCAAGGTAGCCACCATGACAGCCTTGATGGTATGCATACGGTTTTCGGCTTCGTCGAAAACGATGCTGTTCTTCGATTCGAACACTTCTTCGGTGACTTCGATGCCATCGAGACCGAATTGAGCGTTCACGTCGCGACCCACCTTGGTTTCGAGGTTGTGGTAAGCTGGCAGGCAGTGCATGAACTTGCAGTTCGGGTTGCCTGTCATTTCCATCATCTGCTTGTTGACCTGGTAAGGCATGAGCAGGTCGATGCGCTGCTTCCAGACTTCAGCAGGTTCGCCCATCGATACCCAAACGTCGGTATACAAGAAGTCGCATCCCTTGACACCTTCGGCAACGTTATCAGTAACGGTGACCTTTGCACCTGTTTCCTTAGCGATTTCCTTGCAGGTATTGATCAGTTCCTGATTTGGCTGCAATTCCTTTGGAGCCACGATACGGACATCCATACCCATCTTGGCGCCACCAACCATCAGTGAGTTACCCATGTTGAAACGGGCATCACCGCAGTAAGCGAAAGTGACTTGGTTGAGCGGTTTGTCGCTGTGTTCCTGCATGGTGAGGAAGTCTGCCAGAATCTGTGTCGGGTGGAATTCGTTGGTCAAGCCGTTCCAAACCGGAACACCAGCATACTGAGCCAGTTCTTCAACGATGTCCTGAGCAAAACCACGGTATTCGATGCCATCGAACATACGGCCCAAAACGCGGGCTGTGTCTTTCATGGATTCCTTAACGCCAATCTGTGAACCGGTAGGTCCAAGATAAGTGACGTGAGCACCCTGATCCTTAGCGGCGACTTCGAAAGCGCAACGTGTACGGGTTGAAGTCTTTTCGAAAATCAAGGCAATGTTCTTGCCAGTGAGGTGTGGTTGTTCGGTTCCAGCATATTTGGCAGCTTTCAGGTCGGCAGCCAATTTGAGGAAAAACTTTATTTCTTCCGGTGTGAAGTCCAAAAGCTTCAGGAAGTTTCTGTTTCTGAGGTTAAAAGCCATTTCTTTTTATTTTTAATGTGTTAGACAATTTCTGAAAAAGTGCTGCAAAGGTAGGATTTTTTTCAATCTGACAATCACTTGCTCCTTAATTCTTGCAGTTCCTTGCGCGCAAGATTCATTAGTTTGATGTATTCCTTATCCGAAACTATTTTTGCGAAAGCGACACTGGCAACCATACGGCCTGCATCCACATCGCTCTGATAATGGAAACCTGTTATGACTCTGCTCTGTCCGAGTTCGTATCCCTCACTGATGATTTCACATTCATGCTCATCGTCGATGGCCGTCAAGGCGAGAGTCAACATCCAAGCCCCGATAGTGTGCCCCGAAGGATAAGACGTGAATTGCCCGTATTTTGCTTCATCTTCAGGAATACTGGAAGGCTGTCCAAAATAGCTGAACGGACGTTGACGGCTATAGCTTCCCTTGGCTTTCACAATGCTCTTTCCTGCATAGGAATAGGTGATTTCCAAATACTTAACTATGGCCGGAGTGTGTTCCTTGCTTAAACCGACTCCCATGATTTCTCCAAACTTTTCGAGATAGAATTCAAGCCTGACATCGGCATCGGCGATGGCCTGCCTGCCACGCTCGCTGTCTCTCATGGCATAGCCACGTTCATACATGATTGAATCATTGAAAAAGGCATCCTTGTCATCGAAAGCCGGAAAACCCGGAAGATACTTCACGGCATCGGGACTTGTGACCGTTATTTCTCCCGCTTTTTTTGCCGTGTTGTGTCTGTAGGCACTGCAACCCTGAAGCAGAAAAATTGAAATGAATACTGCTATTTTTATGAATTTCATAAAGTTGAACATTTAATAAAAATGAAAAATCTTTACCTAACAATCAGTTTCAGCGTTTCGGTCTGGCGGCTTTCGTTGGAAATGCGCAGCAGATAAAAGCCTTTTGCCAAATGGCTGATGTCCATCTGATGCAATTGGTTTCCTCTTGAAAAACCAACCGATTGCTGCTCAACCAATTGACCCTGAAGATTATAAATATCAAAATTCACCATGCCATCGAATCGGTTGAAGAAACAGATGTTGACGGCATCCGATGCTGGATTTGGCGCAATGGAGGCATTGTATTCCGGTGTCAAAACATTTTCATCGACAGCCAGTTTTGCCGTCACGGCCAGTTTCATCGTGATGGGCAAATGGTCGGAACAATCGAAAACGGCTTCTATCACATCTTGAGGCGCCGAGTTGTTACTGCCCTGATTGATAGACTGATTGTAATGCCTTCCATCGTTGCCAACGGCTTTGTAGGAATCGCGCACATAGCGGATGTTGTGGTAGCCGAAAGCGATTTCGTCGGCCATGAGTATGAAGTCAAAACGGTCGTCCATGCCGCCCGTCGAACGGCAGTCGTTGTCAATCCAACTGGCCGTGGCCTGAGTGTGATATTGCGCATAATTGGCGTTTTCGTTCCACGGGCCGACACCCGCACTTCCGACCGGGTCGACAAAACAGATTTCCGAATGGCTGTAGGTGCGCGTCAAAAGCTGATAACCTGATTCGGAAGACGAATACATATTGAAATCGCCCATAATCAGCACGTTATCTTCTGGGTAATGCTGATAGATGTAATCCATTGCGGTCTGCAATTGCGCCCGTCTTGAGCTTTCGTAATTCATGCCTGCCTTCAGGTGTGCCACCACACAAATCAGTTTTATGGTGTCGCCAGCCGCAAGACTCGCCGTCTTGCAATACAACTCGTAGACATCGGTATCGCGCGGCTCGGTGCGTAAAGCCATGCGCTTTTTCAATCCGAACTTGTTTGAGTTGTAAAATATATGATTGATAATGTTGCTGTTAGCATAATTAAGCCGGTTATCCGATTTCCAGTAATTCACGCCTTCGGTGTTCAGGTTGTGCCGCAAAAAATCGTTGCAAATGGCATCGGAAGCGCCAAATTCATTGACGGTGAAAATGTCAGGTTTCACATATTTCAATATCGTTCGGATGTCATCATCTTTTTGCTGCGTGTTGTTGTTGGTCTCGAAACAACTCGCCCAGCCGCTGTTGTAGTTGCCGTATTCCAGCAGATTGTATTGCATGACGGTGATGGTGTCTTGCGCAAAAGCAAAAGCGGAAATCAAGGCGGCAAATATTAATAGGAACAGTTTTCTATACATGATTGAAAATTTCGACTGCAAAGTTAGGGAAAAGTTTCAGAAAATCAGTTTTCGGTTTTCAGTTTTCAGTTTTCGGTTGTCTAAAAGTCTAATTGTCAAAAAGTCAAAAAAGTCAATTATGTTACGGAAGAAAATAATTCTTATCTGATGATTTTTGGCGCGATATTTGAAAATATATATCTTTGCAAAGTTTTTTAGCAATGAAAAGAAAAAGTTCAATAGTACGATTTGCGGTTGCCATGCTTGTATTGCTGGCGTTTTCCGCTTGCAAGAAAGAAAAGCCTGTCGATCCCGAAGAAGACCTTCCACCCGTAGTTGGGCACTGGGGCTGCGAACAATATGTCAGTTGCCGCGATTCCCTTGGCTTTGAGGATTGGGACACCATCCCATACGAAGTAGGCCCTGACAAGGGCATAGAAGTCTTTTTCAATGAAGACGGCTCTGGCAAACTGTGGCTGAACGAAAGTCCTGCCATGATTAAGAAATTCAGTTGCAGTTATTCGTATGATGATGAAAACAAGCAAGTTGTGATTGAAGCACCAGGCATGTTGTATCTTATCTACCAAAGCGTTTTAGCGCTTGATGAAAATCGTGCAGTTTTCGACATCGAGCAAATTACCGATTCAACAATGGTTGCTTCATGGACAAACGAAGTTTCAGAAACCATCCCGTTTTTTGAAAGATTTTTCCTGAAAAGAATTGATTGACAACTAAATAAATAAAAAATGAAAAAAGTAAGATTAATAGTAATTTGTGCCATAGCCATGCTCTTCTTGGCATCATGCGGCAAAAAAGACAATCCATTCGTTGGAATCTGGGGCGTTGAAAAAATCGAATATTACAATATCGACTACGCAGGAAACCCAATCGAAGCCTCAATGGAAACCTACACTTTTCCACTTGGTGACCCGCATGACGGCATCGATTTGGTGTTCAAAGAAAACAAGACTGGTGAAATCCGTGACCGCAACATTGACACTTTAAAATTAGACTATGATACGACCACACACACCTATCAGACAATTATTATTTGTCCTGATTCCACATTTGTAACAGTCATCAGCAATTACAATTACGATGAAACGACATCGTCACTTTACATCACCCCCGAACATAGCCGTCCATATATGATGAAAATCAACAATCTGACGGATAATAGTTTCGTGTATGTGAACGAATATGACAAAGACTATGTTGAACGTGCCTATGTGAAGCGCCTTTCTGATGTCAAAGCTGCACCTTCCAAGCAAAACGTCAAGCATCCGAATAAGCCGGGGGCGTTTCTTGGTGAAAGAAAATAGAATTGATAAGTAAGTGCTAAAAATACAAACTGCACATTAAACTAACACATTTCGACAGGCTCAATGAACTACACCTTAGTAGTTTATTGAGCCTGTCGAAGTATGATACCCAATATGAAAACCAATCAGTTAATCTATTACTACAATACAAGTAGTTAGAACATTGCAGCACAGGATTTTCTGATTTTCATCAGACGCAACGACAAGCTTTGTTCCGTCTTTGCTTTGGCTAAATTATACCGTTCTTGCATATTGATGAGCAGTTCCGGATTGATTCCCAAAGCGGCTTCAACCATCAAAGCGAAATCGGTTGAAACCGGACGTTTGCAGTTCAGGATTTCGTTCAGCATCGTGTATGAAATTCCTAAGCAAGAGGCAAACTGCTTTTGGGAAATGCCTCTTGATTCCAATTCTTCTTTTAAAACATCGCCTGGATGGGTTGGTATTCTTGTCGTTTCCATTTTTATTGATAATGATTTGTGATATCTATGATTTTACAAATGGTTATGATTGGTTCTGTTTGCTCATTATGGATTTCAAACTCTAAACGATAACTGTAATCTATTCGGATGGAATATGTTGATTCTTTGCCTTTTAAAGCCTCGAAATTCAATGAGTTAAAGACAAACAGATCCTCGATTCTAGTGGCGGCCATCAAAGTATCAATTCGTTTTTGATATTTCTGTATCACGGAATGTTGGAATCTGTACTTCTTGCTTTTGCAAGAACCTGATTCATACAACTCTTGAAGATATTCTTTATCGTAGGTAATGACCATAACTCAAAAATATGCTGCAAAAATAACAAATAATTACCAATATTCACTAAAATAGTGAATTTTTTCGTTGAATCGCACACACATCATTCCACCAGCAACACCAAACCTTTCAGATAGGCACCTTCAGGATGGAAGATGTTGATCGGATGGTCGGCGGGTTGCGATAATTGGTAAAGTATTCTCACATTGCGTTTTGCATCAATGGCGGCGGCGGTGACCACACTTTGGAAAGCGGCCTTGTCGATGGCTTGCGAACAGCTGAAAGTGAACAAAATTCCGCCTTTGGCAATCTTACGGATGGCTTCCGCATTGATGTAACGATAGCCCGAAAGTCCTTTGTGTTTGTCCTGATGCCGCTTGGCAAAGGCCGGCGGATCAAGGATGATAAGGTCGAATTCATCCTGCTTCATTTCCTGCAAGAAATCCTTCATGTCGGCCACCACGCAAGGGTTTTCTTCTTTCGAATAGCCGTTCAGTTCCAGATTGGCTTCAGCGGCTAGAATCGCTTTTTTGGAAGCATCGACGGTCACGACTTTTTTGGCTTCGCCTTTCAGAGCAGTGACTGAGAAACCGCCGGTGTAGCCGAAAGCATTCAGCACGGTTTTGTCCTTGGCAAGTTGGCGCACCAAGTCGCGGTTGTCGCGCTGGTCAAGGAAAAAGCCTGTCTTTTGGCCTTCTTCCCAGTCGATGTGGAACTTGCTGCCGTTTTCAAGCACCGTTTCATCGGCTTTTTCGCCGAAAAGATAACCGTCTTCCACCACATCGTCCTTACCCATACGTTGCATGGCTTCGGCGCTTTTGTTGTAGATGGCTTCCAGTTTCAGGTTGGGAATGAGTTTCAAGGCACGCACAATCTCTTTCAGATGCAAGGCCATGCCTTCGGTCTGTGCCTGAACGACAGCGGTTTTGTTGTAAATGTCGATAATCAGTCCGGCCAAACCATCACCTTCGGAATGAACGAGGCGATAGCAGTTTGTCTGCTGATTGTCAGTGAGATTCATGGCGTTTCGGGCTTCAAAGGCCTTGCTGAGACGGTCAAGGAAAAACCATTCGTCAATCTTACGGTTTTCGAAGCAGAGCATCTTGACGGCAATGCTGTCCGATTCGCAGAAACCTGTGCCTAAAATATTGCCCTGAAAATCGGTAACGGTAACAGTATCACCAGCTTGCAAGTTTTCAGCAGCCGATGCAATGGCACCCGAAAATACCCAAGGATGAAAACGACGCACGGCCTCGTCCTTGCCCTTTTTCAGTTGAATTATCGGATAAAGTGCTTGTTGATTCATAATTTGAAATTTTGCGCAAAAATAGGGTTTTAATGCGTGACAACGATGCGGCAAACCTGACTCTTTCCGTCAGTTGCCTGCAACTTGATGAAATACACGCCATTGTCAAAATCAGCGAAATTCATTTCAAAAGTCTTGCCGTTGACTTTGACTGCATTTATCAGATTTCCTAGCATATCGAAAACGGCTGCATTTTGGATAATTTCGATAGTCTGAACGGAAACGTAGTCGTGCGTAGGATTTGGAAATACCTTGCAATCCATGGCTTCATTTTCGGCAACCGCCAAAATCTCGTAACTCGTAATGATGCGTTTTACGGAAACTATATCATTTCCATAAACCGCCTGAACTTCAACGACATAGAATTTTCCGCTTTCTTCGTTAAAAACATATTCGGTAGCCGAACCGTTTTCAACGACCAAAGCACCATTCAGCGTGACATTGTAACCCGTTGGATTGGCACCTTCGGCAACATTCCACGATGCCTTGAAAGTCGTTCCGTCTTTCATAAGAATAAGGTTTTCAACAGGATAAGGATGTTCGGTGGTTTCATACATGAAATGGCTGTTCAGCGCATTTTCCACGCCAGGTTCCTCCACCCAAACGACTACTTCCAAATCGTCCATTTCCTCGACAAAAGTCGTCGACATGTCGTAGTCGTAATCCAAATGCAGGGTTTCGCCTTGACTGAGGTTTATCGGCTTGCCATTGCCGTCGGGCAGCATCTTCATCATGACGTGATGAAATTCCGTCTCGCCATTAGAACCAACATTTCCTGTCGTAATCTTTTCGTTGACAGAGACATAAACCGTTGCACCCACCAAATCCATGTACGACATGAGGTCGACGGAAACAAAGACCATTGTGCCTTCGGTGTGAAAAGCACCTCGGATTTCGACTGGCGAAAGCGTATTGTAATGCACGTCAAAAGCCTCTTGTGTAGGTGCGTAATTCATAAAACCTTCACAATCCATATAGACAAACGGGGCAAAAGGCACGTCGCGGTGAGGCGGCAAATGGTTGCCACGGAGGGTGACATCGAACGAATAATAAGGGTCGTATGGAACATTCATGCAGTATTTCACGTAGGAATATT
>CALGBV010000295.1 GCA_937884015.1 uncultured Bacteroidales bacterium | reverse complement strand
GCGATTTGCCCATTTTAGCAATCTTCTTTTCAAGGGCTTCGCATCTTTTGTTGGCGTAGTCGGTGACTTCTGCCGAAATCGTGTTGAACAGTTCTTGCGATTTATTGATTGCGCCTTGCTCTTCCAGTGTTTTTGCCTGTTGTTCAAGGTCTTGCGCTTTTTCTTCAAAGGCTCTGGTCTGTTCTTTCAGGTCGTTGGCCTGTTGTTCCAGTTTTCTTGTTTTCTCATCAAAGGATTTTGTTTCGTTTTTCAAGTTATTGGCCTGTTCCTCAAAGTTTTTTGCTTGTTCGTCGAATGATTTTGATTTTTCTTCCAAAGTCATAGTCTGTTGTGCGAGGACTTCCCTTTGCTCGTCTAATGTCCTGCGTTGGTTTTCTTGCATGAAAGTCAGCGAATCCATGCGGTTTGTCACCGAGTCCAATTGCTTTGAAAGCTGTGAATTGTTGCGCTTCAGTATGTTGATGTTTTCGCCTTGCTTGCTGAAAGTCATTGCGACACCGAGAGTGATGAGTGCAATCAGTAAAATGATGGAAATGATGGTGCCGCTTTTATCAAGCAATTTCCTTTTGATTTCCTTTGCCGACTGAAAGCGTTTTTCGGGATTGGGATTGAGGCATTTCTTCGCGATTTTCTTGAGCCGGATTGTCGGATTGGGCAGATTGTTAATGATGGCTCCCAAAGCGTAAATGTCTGAACGGTTGTCGATTTTGCTTGATGATTGTTGTTCGGGAGAAGCAAAACCGCTGGTGCCGGCAGGTTCTTTCAGGATGTCGTAGCTGCTTGTGTCGGCCAGGCCAAAATCAATGAGTTTCGCATGGTTGCCGTCGCGCGTGACGAGAATATTGTTGGGCTTGAGGTCGCGGTGGACAATCTGATGGGCGTGAATGTATTCCAAGGCATCGCAAATCTCGTACAGCAAAGTCTTGGTTTGTTGTTTGTTGGGATGAACGTTGGTGAGAAATTCGTCGAGTGTCAAGCCATCGATGAATTCCTGAACGATGCAAGTCCCTAAATCGGCAACTTCTTCAAGCGAAATGGTCTGAACAATGTTGGGATGCGAAAGCTGGATGGCGATTTCAAACTCTTTTTCTAAAAGGTTTTGGTAGCGGACATTGTCTTTCTCCTGGTCGGTGATGCGTTTCAGCGTGTGCCATTTGCCGAAACGCTTGGCCTTATAGATTTCGCTATAGCCATTCCTTGACGGATGAATCAGCTGAATATCAGTGAAATGATTGGCAATGTTGATATTGTTCTCTTCGATGAATCCTGAGTTAAGTTCCGTGTCGAACATGGTCTTTGTATTTGCTGTAAAGGTATTATTTTTTCATCAAACTCAAGGCGGTCAATCCTGTTTTGAAGCCAGCGACGTATGATTTTGGCGCAGCATTCGGCAGCCTGACTTGTTTCAGGTCGCACAGCATCAGTGGATTGTTGAGCAGGAATTGTGTGGCGGTGAACTGGTCGCCGACTTCGAGCTTGCATTTTTCGGCTTGCGTGACGAGAAAACGGTTTTCGCCCAAATATTCGGCTACGCAAATCCGGTCGGGTTTCCACTCGAAACGGATGCTGTCGCCAGGCTGCAAGTCGCTGGTGCTGATGCTTTTGTCGGCAAGGAATTTCGATTCGCTTGCGCCCTCGCAGAAGGTTTTCCAGCCTGAATAGCCGAGGAACCGTGCCATGACCGAAAGGGAAGAGGTTCGCGGTGCGCCTGCCGGAGTGATATAACCGAAAAAGCGTTTCAAGGTGGTCTCGCTGATTTGCTCTTTCGATTCGCTGTTGATTGCGTTTGCAAGGTAGATGAAGTCAATTGGTGATTCCATTGTGCGACCGATTTTTGCGATAAGCTCGCGCTTTAGCCTCTCGTAATATTCGTAATTCTCGTTGTCTGCCATATCATTTGCTTGAAAAACACCACAAAAGTATGAAAAATTGCCCGATTGCAAGCGATTTGTGCTGTTTGGCACGATATGGAATGAAATGGCACGAAATGAATGATTTTCGGAATCGTTTACCGATTATCAGCGGATAAGTCATTTTTTTTACTACTTATCCGCTACTTATCTGCATATTTTGTGCGATTATCAGCGGATAAGTCGATTTTTTTAGGCACTTATCCGCTGAAAATCGTTTGTTTTCTGCCGTTTTTGCTTGATAGGGCTTTTTGAGGTGGGGTATGTACTTTTTTGACCCATGTTGATTGCCAAAGTCATGTAAGTCGGCGGACAGCATTTTTTCAAAAAATCACAAATCAAAAAATCACAAATTCCGAATTCAACACCAAACGACCCTATTTGTCATTTCTCCACTATAATAATATATTATTAATTAGGTATATATAGCCAGCAAGAAACAGGCAGAAAAAACATTGAAAAATGAATTTGTGATTTTTTGAAAAATGATTTTTTGATTTTTTTTGCCACCTTCCTCCTGCCAAGGCTATACCAACGCTATATCCGCTTCCAGTCTCCTTCTGCTCCGCTCCCACTCCCCTTCGCTGCGCAGCGAAGGAAACCATCAAAAGACAGCCGGACGTTCTGCAAGTGCCCCAGCCTTGGTATTGGTGTGGTGGCGCATAGGCATATTGTCTCTGTTGGGTCTAAATGTATATAGATGCCTTTTTCCCGTTTGGCACGATATGGAACGCTGTGGCACGATATGAACAGAAAAGGATGCTTTTTTCGGTATATTTTTGCGGCGTAAATGAAAATGATATGATAGCCTTGCTGATTACAATGGTTTGTCTGCGATGCAAAAGTCGATTGAAAAATAAATAGTTACAATAAAAAAGGTCGGAAAACGAATGCAAGTCGGCCAAAATTAAAAGTTGCTCCCGACACGGATAGGGATTTGAAAATGAGGAAAACAACAATGATTGTGGCGCTGTTAGTTGCGCTTTGCTCCTGCGGCCCATCGAAAAAGGAAATCATGTTGGAACAGCATAAGATGCAAATTTATTCGAAAGTCCCGACGGCCATACATGCTTCGCAATGTTGGAATGCACTTGATGACGCACTCGAAGAACTGACCGACATGGCAAGCGATTATGTGGAAAGGCAGGTTGACGATGCTTACGATTCGTTTCTTGATGAGCGTTACGGATGGTGTTCAAGTTTGTATGACAATTATGACGACTTGGCTTATTATTTAGGTGGCAAGACCGAAGAGGAGAAATTTAGGGATGAGCTTGATGCCTACATTGATGACTCTGACCAAAGATTTGAACTGTTTTCCCGTTGTGCCTATGATGTTTTCGATTCGTTGTTTTATTGGGTTGGCAGTGAAAAAATGCTTTCGGAAGGTTTCTATCATGGCTATGGATATTATGAAGAAATACCAGAAGTCGAAAATTTGCTTAGCCTTATTATTGCCCCTTTCGGAGCGTCATCTCAAGCTAACAATTACAAAATTGCTGCCGACAATTTGGTGAGACTCGTTGTCTTGGCAACGGATAAGCCGGTCATCACAGCCTGTGAATATGATAAGAATTTGGATTTGTGGACGGTTAGGTTTGAAAAACACCAGACAAAGCAAGTCAAGTTCTACCTCGCTGATGATGGTGAGTATAATATGGAGTTTGTAAATTAACAAATTGAATACAAATATTTTATAAAATGGAAGAATTGAAAAAATGTCCTCATTGCGGTGAGGAAATCAAAGCGGAAGCAAAGAAATGCCGCTACTGCGGCGAATGGCTCGAACAGCCTGAACCGACAGATTCTGTGGCTGGCGTAAACACATCAAATGCCTCGGCACCTCAACAAACCGGTGCTTTCAAGGAAAGCTATTTCAATAATTATTTTATCAGTGGCATTAAGAATTGCGTCAATTTTAAGGGGACGGCCTCGGCTAAGGAATTTTGGTTCCTGCTCTTGTATTGCGTGTTGGCTGCCGTATTCATGTTTGGTTTTGAAGCGGCAATTTGGTCTGAAGATAGTTTCCTTGGCTATTATGCTGAAAACTATGGTGATAAAGAGTTCCGTAATATTGTGAGCAATATGGGAATAGGGACTTATGAGAGTTCTGCCATAGGTGTCACCGACATTCTCAGCGTCTTTTTGTTGCTAGTCGTTGTTGCCTGCGCTGTGCGTAGAGTGAGAGGAAAGAAACAAGGTGCTCGGGAGCAAACCCAAACCAAGTTCAATGGCATAGATGTAACTTGTATTGCGTTGGTGGTCTTGGCATGCGTTGCTGGTCTATTCCATGTAATTAATTTAGTCACTTCCGTTGATGATGTTTATGTGTATGGAGCTGTCAAAGAAATAAGCAACACGGTAGATAGATTAGATGATGTTTCTGATGCATGGGATTACTCCGCTGATGATTTTAGTGATTATTCCAGTGACAGCCATACCGCATTGGTAAAGTATTTTATAGATAACGCTAATAAACATCCAGATGACATTTTGGGGAATCGTTATTTGAAGCAAAGACTTATTGACCTTGTCGGTGAATCGAATTATGATTTCATGGTCAAAAATGAACAAGTGGCTGGAGTCATTGAATGTGTGGATCTTATAATGCGAGCTGGCCATTATTATCAGGAGTACACTTACGATGCGGCGGCGGCTCATGAGTTTGGAACAAATGAATTTGTGATAACATTTGATTGTATCTATGATTGGATGGATGATTTAATTGTCAGCGAGGATTATTTGAGTGTTCATTTGATAAAAAACGGAATAGAATACGATTTTAGCGAGAATGACTATTGATAAGACCCAAAAAGAATGACTTCAGGCCGCAAGGCCAATGGTTAGACGTGTTTATCAGCGGTTCCCCGTCGTGCGAATGGCGGGGAGCTTTTCAAAAACTAAAGCAGTCCACAGAAAAAAATATGTGCGCTTGCCTTGCAAACGGAAAAGTTTCATATCTTTGCTGCGTTGCAAGTGCAACGTACATATTGAACGTATCGCTCTGACAAGATAAATCTGGTACATTTAACTTATACAAAGAGTGATAGGTAAAAAAGAGTTCGAGCCTCAAGGCGTGGACTGCTTTTACTTATTCTTTGTATACGGTTTACCAGAGCCTTTCTTGCGGAATGTAAAAGTCGGGCTACGCTTTTTGTGTGTTTGTGGGAAGCAATTTAGAACACAATACTTATTAATCAAATAAACCGAAGGCCAAATGGGATATAACGCGGGAAATGTGAAATGAAAAAAATCATGATTGTTTTGATGGCGATGATTTCGCTATCGTTTGTATTTCAAAGTTGTGGCGACGGAAGAGATACAGATACAGCTCAAAATGTTGGTCAAACTTCTGATGAGAGTTGTATTAATCCAGTAGATTTGTATATGAATCAGTCTGGTTTGTACAATTTGATTGGTAATTATCAAAGTGCAATTGTTTTTGATCAAGTTGAACTTCAAGATCAATATTCTAAACAAATTGACGATGTGTTGAATAATTTGAAGAATGAAGATGTAAGGCTTTATTACAAGGTGAATAACGAGGTGAACTCTTGTTATGAGGTTATTGATGTTATGGAAACGGCAGGTGTTCATAACTCTTTATACAATCTTGCTGTTGCTTATTGGAATGATGATGAACGTTGGCAAGATGATTTTAATCAAATAGAACAGATCCTTGATGATATGTATGAAGATGACAAAGTAGATGAAGAGGTGTTCAATGGCATTGTAGGTGTTGTCAATGGTTTTCTAAGTTTCGTCTCTGATGATTCTGACTCAAACATTGAAGCTGTTACCAATAATGTGACTGGTGAATATTTTGTTAATCAAGAAATTGATAGTCAGCAAGGGAAAGATGCAAAAGATGTTTTTCAAGATGTTATTGATTGGGCACAGCTTGGCGGAGAGTTCTTAGTTGCAGTGTTTGAATGTGTTTCCACGGTTCAAGGTTTCTCAAATGGTAATTGAAATTGTAAATAAACTATTTGTTCTCATGCAAGTCTTCCGCATCACACCCAAGCGCATCAAGCGCTGCAACGGCACGGTGTTGACGCCCGAAATGGTCATCACCGTCACAACCCGAATCCACACGGCAGACCCTTTCTATAACGGTGCCAAGGAAATTCAGGAAATGTACATGAACATCTACGGCTTTGACTACCGAAAAGCCTGCTGCACGAAAAACGATTTCACTTTCGTGGCTTTGGGATGATTTTCTTCCACCCACATATTGGCTCTGGCTATCGCTCAGCATCAATGTTTACGAAAAGGATTCTGGTGCTGGGCGAAAGCCATTATTGTGGCGATGCTTGCGCCGATTGTGGTTCTCGGGCTTATCCCGAATGTGCGGATTTCACCCGAAAGGTCGTGGCAGACTATCTCAATCCTGCCAACGAGCGCGAAGGCTGGATGAATACCTACCTGAAATTCGAGCGTTCTTTGGTGGGCCACGAAACTACGCCCAGCGAAAGCCAACGGATTTGGAACGACATCGCTTTCTACAATTATCTGCAAGTGGCCATGGGTGGCCCACGCAAGGCTGGCACGGCGGAACAGTATCAGGAGGCAGCCGAGCCGTTTTTCTCCGTCCTCAACCAGCTGCACCCCGATTTGCTCATCGTGTGGGGCAAAAGGCTTTGGGACAATCTGCCTTCCGAGAGGTGGCAGGATGGCGAAGCCGTCAATGTGGAAGGCTATTCCGTTCAAAACGGCTATTATCTGCTTCAGGATGGCGGACGCGTCCGCGCCTTTTGCGTCTATCATCCCTCAACGGGCTACGACTGGACCTATTGGCACAAAGTGATAAAAAAGGTGATGGATTAGCAGCTCGTTGAGCATGTCGAAACGGCGGTTGACGGGTGAATGGTGACAGAAGATGGGTGACGGTTGATGGGTGAATGGTGATGAGTAAACTGAAAACTGAAAACCGATAACTGAAAACTGAAAACCGATAACTGAAAACCGATAACTGATAACTGAAAACCGATAACTGATAACTGAAAACTATGATAAGAGGAAAAACACATTTCAGATGCACAGAGTGCGGTCACGTCTTCAAGGCTGACGACATTGAATATTGCGCCACGGCGTTTTCCGTTCCGCAACCTTGCCCGAAGTGCAATAGCATCCGCACCTTGCCGCTCATGGCAGTCCTGCACAAATCGGCTTACCGCGCCATTTGGGAGGAAATGGAAAGAAGGTGAGAGGATTTTCCTTTATTCAATTTATGACGAGCAAGGTCGACGACCGATGCGAGTCTTATTTCTTCATGAGGCTTTAAAAACCGCGTTGCCGATATATAATATTCCCATCCAAATTCCGTTATCACAGAAAAAAATGACCAAAACCAAATTTCACTACCTTTGTCAAGGTTTTATTTATGAATCGAAAATTTGCTAATGCGATGAAAATAAGAGTTTTATTCTTTCTGGCGAGCATGATATTGTTGTGCTGTTCGTGTTCTGGACCGGCAATAGAACGTGTCACGCCACAGGATCAGGTCTCGTCCGTTTTTTCGGGTCTCTCTGATGTCGCGGAATTGGGCATGGTCGAGTATACCGTGAAGCAGGTGATTCGTGGCAAAAGTCAGACGAAAATAGGGGAGAGAAGCATCGGCAGCATGGGCGAAAAAAGCATTCTTTTCGGTTGGATGGCCTATGTCAAGGCGGGCATCGACTTGAACGAGTTTTCGGAAGATGACATCGAAATCGATAAGAAAACGCAATCGGTTTATGTCACGTTGCCTCATGCTAAAGTGTTGTCTGTCAACATTCCGCCTGATTCCATAAAGGAAATCTATCATCGCGAGGGCGCTTTCCGTGGAAAATTCGACCCTATGGAGCGTGACCGTATTCTCGATGAAGGCCAGAACCGTTTGGACGAAATCATCAAGACTTTGACCATTTGCTCGGAAGCGGAGGCAAATACGAAACAACTGTTTGAGGATTTGCTGGCCCAAATGGGTTATGAAAGGCAAAACATCCATATTAGGTTTGGTACGGAAAATGGATTCAGTCAGGAAATGACTTCAAAAACAACAGAATTATGAAGAAAAAGACGGTAATAAAGGCGATTGTTGTTGTGGCTCTCGCGATTTTTTTGCTCATGTATGCAAGGAATTTTCGGGGGAATCACAGAATAACTGTCGAGAATGAAGTCGAAACTTCGGTGACGGTGAACGATATCCAGAGAATTTCCGAGTTGGTTACGTCAAGTTTTTATGGCGAAACGGCGATGAGAAGCAAAAAGGGTTTTATGGGTAGAAAGGAAATCGTGGTGATTGGCAGCGGCACGGTCCGTGCAGGTTTCGATTTGTCATCGATGACAGAGAACGATTTTTATTGCGACGGCGACACCTTGTATCTCGATTTGCCCGAGCCGAAAATCCTTGATGTAATCGTGAATCCGAAAGATTACGAAATTTTCGATAGCAACAGCAAGGATTGGACGCAAAATGAAATCAACAACATTGTTTCGCAAATGCGGAAAGAAATAGAGCATGATGCTATAAAATACGGCGTGTTGGAGACCGCCAATACCGAGGGCGTGAAAAAGATGCAACGCCTGTTGATGGATTTCGGCTTCAAGGAAGTGAGAATTTCCATCACGAAAAATGGCAACACCACACCGAAACTAAGAAATGTAGAAAAACAAAATCCATCATGAAAAAGAAAAAGGTAATCGTAATAATTCTGGTGATAGTCGCCCTTGTCTTGCTGGCATGTGGCTTGTATGTCAATTACAAGGATAAGGCTGCCGATGTGCCGCAGACCGAGAAATTGTATTGATCAATGCATTTATGAGGCGTGAAATGAGACTTGTCGTCTCGTGATTTCACATCTTGAGCATTGCCTTTTGCAGTTTTATGCATGATAATCATTTATTGTTGAGTTTGAAATGATTTGAAAATCAGTGTGTAAGTAAATTTTTTAAAAAAAGTGATAAAAACACTTGCTGGTAATGAAAAAAAGCCTACCTTTGCACTCGCAATTCAGACCTGGAGAGGTGGGTGAGTGGCTGAAACCAACAGTTTGCTAAACTGTCGTATCCCGCAAGGGGTACCGGGGGTTCGAATCCCCCCTTCTCCGCTGGAACTTTGAAATCGGGGTATGGCGCAGTCCGGCTAGCGCACCTGCTTTGGGAGCAGGGGGTCGAAG